>JAFWWR010000213.1 GCA_017518025.1 Clostridia bacterium | reverse complement strand
TTGAAGGCGTTTGTAAAGCTGAAGAAGCCCACCATTCCGGCGATGAAGCCGAAGACTATCAGCAGAAGAACTATGGCGCCGACGATATTCAGCGTCATTCCGGAGCGAAGTACGTTTACCAGTTTGTTCTTTTTCATTTTTCGTCGGTTTTCCCTTTCAGATTCCTGCGACAGCCGTCGTTATTCGATGGTCAGGATCTCGGAGAAACCCGTTACCTCGAAGATCTCCATGATGGGCCGGCTTACGTTGACGATCTTCAGGCCGCCCTTTCCGGTCATGTTCTTGTGCGTCGAGAGAAGCACCCGCAGACCGGCCGACGAAATATAGTCCAGCTTCTCAAAATCGAGGACCAGCTCCGTGACGGAAGGGACGATCTCCCTTATAACGCCTTCCAGTTCCGGCGCCGTGATGGTATCGAGCCGTCCTTCCGCCGTTATCTCGGCTTTCTCTCCGTCGATCTTTTTTTCGATGTTAAGCATTTTGTTGCCTCCTGTTTGAGTGTCCTTCTTTTTTCGGTCCTTAAAGTACGCGCCGGTATATCATCCAACGGGGAAGACGCTTCCGCCGATGAATTCGCGGATGAGACTGTTTCTCGGGACGTCCTCGCAGGACAGACCGAGGAAATAACTGAGGAACTTCAGCAGCCGCTTCGCCTCCGGGTATTCCTCCATATCCGGGGTGATGGAGAACAGCAGCGGTTCCGCGAAGGTCTTGAGCACCGCCAGCTCGTAGAGCGTCGCCGAGTTGAACATCACGTCGGCCTGCTCCTCGAAGGGGTAAATGTGCTTCTGTTCCCCGTGGCGTACCGACGCCCAGCGTGATATGGTCTCCTTTGCGGAAAAGCCGCGGGTCCTCGCGTCACGCACCATGCGCCGTATCTCCCGGTTGTCCGTGGTGGCGATGCGGTTGTGCTCGTCGATGTTCAGCGCCGTCTCCGCACTGACGAATATCTTGAATTTGTCGTCCTTCGGGACGGCGTAGGACAGCTTGTCGTTCAGCCCGTGGATGCCCTCGATGACGAGGACGTCGTCCCTGCCGATCCTCAGGGGATCCCCGGGGAATTCCGGGACGCCGGTCTTGAAGTTGAAGACGGGGAGATCCACCGCTTCCCCTTTCAGCAGAGACGTCATCTGCTCGTTAAACAGTTCGATGTCGATGGCCTCGAGGCACTCGAAATCGTATTCGCCGTTCTCGTCCCTCGGGGTCTTCGACCGCTCCACGTAGTAGTTGTCGCAGGCGATGGGGTGCGCCTTGAGCCCGACGTTGTTCAGCTGTACGGACAGCCGGTGGGAAAACGAAGTCTTCCCCGACGAGGACGGCCCGGCGATCATCACGATGCGCCTGCCCCCGTTCTTTATCTTCCAGGCGATCTGTCCCACGTTGTGCTCCTGGTACGCCTCGGAAGCGAGGATGATGTCCCGCCCCTCGCCGCGGGTCAGAGCGTCGTTCAGCGCCGCCACGGTGGGCACGCCGATGTTCTCCCCCCACACGGTGGAGTCTCGCCGCGTCCCGAACAGTTTTTTCGCCACGGCGGGACTGCCCGGGGAAAGAGGCGCTTTTCTGTTCGGTATGGTGAGGATGACGCCGTCCTCATAGAGTCTGAGATCGAACACGGAGATATATCCCGCCGAAGGCGGCATATATCCGTAATAATAATCCACGTAGTTCCCGAGCCGGTACACGTTGGTGGCTGACGAGAGCCGGTAATGGAAGAGGCCCTCCTTGTCCGTCATCCCGTGGTGATGGAACAGTTCCATCGCCTCCCGGGTGGGTATCTTTGATTTCTCGAATTTCTCGTCCTCCCGGACGTAACGCTCCATGGTGGCCCTGACCTCGCCCAGACTCCCGTCCGACAGCGCCTCTCCGCCCCTCAGCTTCACGCTGAAGAACAGGCCGTCGCCGATGGCGTACTCGAGCTTCAGCTTCTCTATCCTTTTGCCGAAGCGGTGGGCCATGGCCCTGAGAAACATCATGGTGGCGCCGCGCTCGTAGGTGCGGTGACCGTCGCTGTCGGCGGTGGTGATAAAGCTGATCTCCGGCGCCTCCGACCCCGTTCCCGGGATGAAGGTCTCCTCCGGGACGGTCTTGTTCAGCTCCACAAGATCCTGCCCCACCTTGGCGAGGATGACGGGCGCGGGATAGTCGTTTCCGACCTTTTTCGCCAGGGCGAGATAGGTCGATCCCGGCTCCGCCTCGAGGAAACCGCCTCTGTATCTGTATTTCATAAGGGCCTCCTTACCGCCCTGCGGGCGTTATACGTTCTTCACTTCCCCGAACTCCAGTATATCCGCGATCCTGACGCAGGCGAAGCCGTCGCCGTAGGGGTTGCTGGCGCGGCTCATCTTCTCGTATTCCCCGCGGTCCTCAAGCAGAGTCTTAAAGTTGTCGTAAATGACCCTCTCGTCGGTGCCCACGAGTTTCAGCGTACCTGCGGCGATGCCCTCCGGCCGCTCGGTGGTGTCGCGCATGACCAGCACCGGCTTGCCGAGAGACGGCGCCTCCTCCTGGATCCCGCCGCTGTCGGTGAGGACCATGTAGCTCCTGGCGAGGAAATTGTGGAAGTCCAGCACCTCAAGGGGCTCGATTATCCTGATCCTGTCGCAGCCCCCCAGCTCCTCCTCCGCGGCGCGGCGCACCACGGGGTTCATGTGGATGGGGTAGACGGCGCGGACGTCCGGATGCTCCTCAACGATGCGCCTGATGGCGCGGAACATGCTGTGCATGGGCTCGCCGAGGTTCTCCCTTCTGTGGGCGGTGATGAGTATCAGCCGCGATCCCGCCGCCCGTTCCAGTTCCGGATGGGTGTAGTCCTCCCGCACGGTGGTCTTCAGCGCGTCGATGGCGGTGTTGCCGGTGACGTAGATGGTACTGCCGTCCTTGCCCTCCCGGAGCAGGTTGGCCTTTGCGGTCTCCGTGGGCGCGAAGTTGTATTTCGAGATTATCCCCACCGCCTGGCGGTTGAATTCCTCGGGATAGGGGGAGTAGATATTGTAGGTGCGGAGTCCCGCCTCCACGTGACCCACCGGAATCTGCATATAGAAGCACGCCAGAGCCGTGACGAAGG
>JAFWWR010000212.1 GCA_017518025.1 Clostridia bacterium | reverse complement strand
CGCGTCCCCTCCCCGGGGACGCGCCTCTCTTTTTTCCGTTTCTGTCCGGCGTCGGCGGGGTCTTTTTGCCGGATAAAACGTTCCGTCTGTTGTATATTATTCACAAATTATCGGAAAAACGGAGCAAAATCGGGCAATTTTCTCAAAAAAGGCCGTCGTTTTTGCGTGTAAATATTGACAAATTCAAAACACTGCCTTATAATAAGTTATTCAATTGTTATTCCGGGAGGTCCCTCGCGGGGCCTCATACTCAAACAAATCGTTCCCGGGGAGGGGAGACAGAAAATGATCAAGTACGTGATAAAGCGCATCCTGCTGGCTGTTTTGACAGTGTTCATCATTTGCGCGATTACGTTCTTTACGATGCACGCCGTGCCCGGCGGGCCGTTCAACCGCGAAAAGGCGCTGAGCGAGTCCACGGTCAAGGCGCTGAACGCCAGGTACGGCCTCGACAAGAGCGTGCCCGAGCAGTTCTTCAATTATATGAAAGGGATCCTCCACGGCGATTTCGGCGTGTCGCTGAAAAACGGACGGAACATCACCGACATCATCGGCGAGTCCTTCCCGATCTCGGCGAAGCTCGGAATCACAGCCATGGCGGTGGCGCTGTTCTTCGGCGTCATATTCGGGAGTCTCGCCGCTCTGATGCGGAACAAGCTGCCCGACAGGATCATCGTCTTCTTATCGACGCTGATGACCGCCGTGCCGTCCTTCGTTTTGGCGACGCTGCTGCTTCTGATCTTCTGTATCCAGTTCCACGTGGTGGACGTCTGGTCGACCAACAACACGAACTACGTGCTGCCGGTCATCGCCCTCTCCGCCTACCCGATGGCGTACATCACAAGACTGTCCAAGACGAGTATGCTCGACGCGCTGGGGCAGGACTACATCAGGACGGCGAAGTCCAAGGGCGTGTCCAAGGTCAAAATGATCTTCAAGCACGCGCTCCGCAACTCCCTTATCCCGGTGATCACCTACGCCGGCCCGCAGATCGCCTACATAATCACCGGCTCCATGGTCATCGAAAAGATCTTCACCGTGGGCGGCCTCGGTGAAA
This sequence comes from Clostridia bacterium, assembly GCA_017518025.1. GTDB lineage: Bacteria > Bacillota > Clostridia > Oscillospirales > CAG-272 > RUG11130. The sequence continues at coordinate 8,764 of JAFWWR010000212.1, read as the reverse complement.
AGTTCATCAGCGGCATCGGAAACCGCGACTACACGCTTATCATGGCGACGACGATATTCCTCGCCACGCTTATGGTCATCGCGAACCTTATATGCGACCTGCTGTATAAGTTCGTCGATCCCCGTATAAAGTATGACTGAGAGGAGTGCGAAGAATGGATAACAAAAACGATCTTCCGAAGAGACGCCCTCTCAGCGCTCAGCTGGATCTGAGCAAGTTCTCGAAGGAGAACTTCGCCCCCGCCACCGAGGAGGAAAAGCGCCAGCAGGACGTGATGAGCAAGAGCACCACGTTCTTCAAGGACGGCATGAGAAAGCTGTTCCGCAACCCTCTCGCCGTAATCAGCATGGTGATCCTTCTCGTGATCATCGTGACCATCATCGTCGCGCCCATGATCGTCCCGTACAAGTACGAGGAAATGCTCTCCGTCAACGGCAGACGCGACAAGGGAGCGAAAAACCTGGCTCCGTTCAAGTACAGCAAGCTTGAGCAGGAGTATATCGACAACGGCGGCACGCGGTTCCCCCACATCTTCGGCACCGACGAGCAATGCCGCGACTATTTCGTCCGCGTCATCTACGGCACACGCATCTCTCTCATCGTGGGCCTTTTCGCCAGCATCATCGTCCTGATCATCGGCCTTATCTACGGCAGTATATCGGGATACGTGGGCGGCAAGGTGGACCTTATCATGATGCGCATCGTCGACATCATCTACTCCCTGCCGGATATGCTGATAATCATCCTTCTGTCCGTGGTGCTGAACCAGGTGCTGAAATTCAAGAGCGGCTCCATCCTGGCGCGGCTCGGCACCAACATGGTCAGCCTATTCATCGTGTTCGGTCTCCTGTACTGGGTCGGTCTCGCCCGCCTCATCCGCGGTCAGATCCTCTCCATTAAGGAGCATGAGTACGTCCTGGCGGCGAGAGCCATCGGTGCGAAGCCCGGCAGGATCATCAGGAAGCACATCCTCCCGAACTGTATTTCCGTCATCATCATCTCCACGGCTCTTCAGATCCCCTCCGCCATATTCACGGAGAGTTTCCTGAGCTTCGTCGGCATCGGCGTCAAGGCGCCCATGCCGTCCCTCGGCTCCCTTGCCAACAAGGCGCGCGAGGGAATACAGAGTTACCCGTATAAGCTTGTCTTCCCCGCGGTGATGATATGTCTCATCGTGCTGAGTCTGAATCTGATCGGCGACGGTCTGCGCGACGCGTTCGACCCGAAACTCAAGAGGTGACCGTCATGAAACAAACTCTTATCAGCGTTCTGGACCTGCACACCTCTTTCTTCACGGACGCCGGCGAGGTCTGCGCCGTCAACGGCGTGAGCTTCGACCTGGATCACGGGGAGATCCTCGGGATCGTGGGAGAGTCCGGCTCCGGGAAATCCGTCACCGCCTATTCCATAATGCAGATTCTTGCCGACACCGGCAAGATAACCGGCGGCAGAATACTGTATAAAGGCGAGGATCTTGCGGGATACTCGGAGAAGCAGATGCGGAACTTCCGCGGAAAGTGCTGCTCCATCATCTTCCAGGACCCCATGACGAGTCTTAACCCCGTCTTCACCATCGGCAGTCAGCTCAAAGAGGCCATCAAGCTCCACACCGACAAGAAAGGCGCAGAGGCCACAGCCCGCGCCGTGGAACTTCTGGAACTGGTGGGCATCAACGAGCCGAAAAAACGCATTAAGCAGTACCCCCACGAACTCTCCGGCGGTATGAGGCAGAGAGTCATGATCGCCATGGCGCTGGCCTGCGAGCCCGACCTGCTTATCGCGGACGAGCCCACCACCGCCCTTGACGTTACCATCCAGGCGCAGATCCTCGAGCTCATCCAGGACCTGCAGAAAAAGATCGGTATGGCCGTTATCCTGGTCACCCACGACCTGGGCGTCATCGCGGACATGTGCGACAACGTGGTCGTCATGTACGGCGGCCGGATCTGCGAGCGCGGCACCGGGGAGGAGATCTTCTACAACCCGAAGCACGAATACACCAAGGGGCTCCTGCGCTCCATCCCCAACATCAACAATATGAAAGAAAAGCTGGAGCCGATCCTCGGCACCCCCATAAATATGCTCAATCTGCCGAAGGGATGCGCCTTCTGCGCGAGATGCGACTCCGCCATGAAGATATGCCTCACCGAGGTCCCGGAGGAGGTCTGGATCAACGACGATCACAAGGCCGCCTGCTGGATGAACGTCAAAGAGGCCTTTGAGGAAGGAGGGGAATGACGTGAGCAGAACTCTTGTCGAAGTTAAGAATCTGAAGCAGTACTTCCCCATCAAGGTCGGTTTCTTCAAGACCGTGCCTCTCAAGGCCGTGGACGACGTTTCGTTCACCGTGAACGAGGGCGAGACCCTGGGTCTCGTGGGCGAGTCCGGATGCGGCAAAACGACGGTCGGACGGTCCATCCTCCGTCTGTACGAGCCCACCGACGGTCAGGTGATCTTCGACGGCGAAGAGGTGACGAAAAAGAACATCACCGGAATGCGCCGCAAAATGCAGATGGTCTTTCAGGACCCCTACTCTTCTCTCGACCCGAGAATGACGGTGGAGGACATCATCGGCGAGCCCCTCGACGTCCACCATCTCTGCTCCAACCGCAAGGAAAGGCGCGAGAGGATCCTCGAGCTGATGAATTTCGTGGGACTCAACGCGGAGCACGCGCGCCGCTACGCCCATGAGTTCTCCGGCGGGCAGCGCCAGCGCATCGGCATCGCCCGGGCTCTGGCTGCGGAGCCGAAGTTCATCGTCTGCGACGAGCCCGTCTCGGCGCTGGACGTGTCCATCCAAGCGCAGGTCATAAATATGTTCGAGGAACTCCAGGAAAAGCTGGGCGTGGCGTATCTGTTCATAGCCCACGACCTTCTGGTGGTCCATCATATCTCAAAGAGGATCGCGGTGATGTACCTGGGGAAGATCGTGGAGATCGCCGATTCCGACGAGCTCAACGAGCACCCCGTACATCCGTACACCGAATCTCTCCTTTCGGCGGTGCCGATCCCCGATCCCAAGATCACCAAGGCGAGGAAGCGCATCCTGCTTGAGGGAGACGTTCCGAGCCCGCTGAAAATGCCCACCGGCTGCGCCTTCCGCACCAGATGCAGATTCGCGACGGAAAAGTGCGCCGAGGAATGCCCCGCCCTGACCGATCGCGGCGACGGCCATTTCGTGGCATGCTGGAACAAGTGATCCCGGCCTGACAACGTATAGTTTTCTTTCCGGGCGCCTGGGGACGGACGCGAGGAAGAGCTATAAATAAAAAACAAAAAAACACTATTTGGAGGAACAAAAATGAAGAAGATTCTTGCTCTGCTCTTTGCGATCCTCATGGTAGTTGCGCTTTGCGCTTGCGCCAACAACGGCACAGACGAAAAGGCTACCGGCGGCGACGACAAAGAAGCGACCGTGGACGCCAAGGACCTTGTGGACGAAGCGTTCATCGACCCCATCAAAGACTGGTCCAAGTACAACGATCTGATCACCGAGATCAAACGCGAGACCGACTTTGCGAAGCGCGTTGACCTCATGCACCAGGCAGAGGACATCCTCATGGCCACCAACTGCGTGATCCCGATCTACTACTACAACGACGTGTATCTGCAGAAGGATTACGTCTCGGGCATCTACTCGAACGCCTATGCGACCAAGTTCTTTATGTACACCACCCTCGGCAACGATTCCGACACTCTCCGTCTGAACCTTGCCAGCGAGCCGGATTATCTCGATCCCGCTCTCAACAGCTCCGTTGACGGCGCTTGCCTCGCGGCAAACTCCTTCTCCGGTCTTTACACCTACAACGCTGAAGGCAAGTGCGTCCCCGCTTGCGCCGAAAGCTACGAAGTCAATGACGAAGGTACCGTCTACACCGTCACCCTGAAGGAAGGCCTGAAGTGGTCCGACGGCTCCGACCTTACCGCCGCCGACTTTGAGTACGCGTGGAAGCGCGCCGCCTCCGAGGACACCGGAGCCGACTACGGCTACATGTTCTCCGGCTTCAAGGGCTATCCGAACGAACTCGCCGTCACCGCGAAGGATGACGTGACCCTTGAGTTCGAGCTCGAGGCACCCTGCGCTTACATGGAAGACCTCATGGCGTTCCCGACCTTCTACCCCGTCAAGCAGTCCGCTGTCGAGGCTAATCCCGACTACGCGACACAGCCCGGCGGCTGGTGCACCGAGGCCGGCTTCGTCTCCAACGGCGCATACGTCTGCACCGAGTGGAAGCACGGCACCTCCATGACCTACGAAAAGAACCCCTACTGGTATGACGCTGACAAGGTCACCGTCGAAAAGCTTGAGTTCATGCTTTCCGCCGACGACACCGCCATCTATGCGGCATACAACGCCGGCAACATCGACTTTGCGGACGCGGTTCCCACCGACGAGATCAAGTCTCTCCTTGACAACCCCGAATTCCACATCGTCGACGAGCTCGGCACCTACTACGTTGCGTTCAACGCGAAGAGCTCCATCTTCGAGGGCAAGACTCCCGAGCAGGCAGCTTGCATGCGTAAGGCGTTCACCATCCTCATCGACCGCGACTTCATCGTTGAGAACGTCGGTCAGACCGGTCAGGTCGTCGCTAACTCCTTCATCCCGCTCGGCATGGCCGACGGTAACGGGGGCGAGTTCAAGAAGGACGCCGAGGACGGCTACTTCGACGCTTATGCGACCAACAACGAGCACGATAAGACCGTGGCTGAGGCCATCACTCTGCTGAAGGCCGCCGGCTACAAGTTCACCGATGAGGGCGTCCTCTCCGAGGAGACCCCCATCCAGCTCGAGTACCTGACCAACGAGTCCACGGGTCACATCGCCGTCGCCGAGTCCATTCAGCAGGACCTCAAGGAGATCGGCATCGAGCTCACGATCCAGACTCAGGACTGGAACGTGTTCCTGGAAGAGCGTAAGGCCGGCAACTTCGACTTCGCACGCGAAGGCTGGATCGCCGACTTCAACGACCCGATCAACATGCTCGAAATGTGGATCACCGACTCCGGTAACAACGACTGCCAGTTCGGCAGATAATCGACCGGTAAGTAAGATCTGACAAAAAACGTCCCGGCGGCAGTGAATACTGCCGCCGGGAGTTTGTTTTTGTGTGAGCCGATTAATAGTTAACCTCAAACGGCGGATTATTTACAACTCCGCCGATGTTTTTATTCTGCTATCGGTATATTGATAACGCGTGTTTGTTATGGTATAATTTTGTTCAAATTATATTAGAAAAGAGGCAAAACAATGGGAAACCAAATAATAGATTATTATAATAAAGGCGAAGAAAAAGAGCGCCTTGACGAAAGGTTCGGTCGCGTTGAGTTTCTGACGACCGTACGTTATGTTGAAAAATATCTTTTCCCCGGAGCAAGAATCCTCGAGGTCGGTGCGGGAACGGGTCGATACTCGCATTATCTTGCGAGATTAGGTTATAGAGTCGATGCATTGGAGCTTGTTCCGCTTCACATAGAACAATTCAAAGCGGACACTTTGCCGAATGAAGATATATCCGTTGTACAGGGAGACGCAAGAGAACTTTCCGCTTTTGAAAACGACTGTTACGATATGACATTGGTACTCGGTCCGCTTTATCATCTGACGGAAGAAGCGGATAAAAAGAAAGTAATCTCCGAGGCGCTCCGGGTAACAAAAACGGGCGGAGTTGTTTTTGCTGCATATATCTTAAACGAAATGACGGTGATGAACTATCTTTTCAGAAACAACAGAATAACAAACAAAGTTATTGCAGATAACGCCGAAAAAGAAAACTATCGTCTTGAGGAGATTCAAGAAAAAGGACTTGCTGTCTGCAGAATAGAAGATATAAACTCCGTTATGAACGGTTTTTCAGTTGAGCGTCTTCATTTGGTGGGGACCGATATGATATCAGGCATAATACGCGAACTCCTTGAAAAAATGAGCGAAGAAGCGTTTGGGCACTACGTCAATTATGTTCAAACGATATGTGAAAGACCGGATATGATCGGCATGACGGGGCATATTCTGGATATTTTCAGGAAAAAAGATGAGTAAAATGGGGGGTTATGGACTTCAAGAACATTTCAGAATACTATGACCTTATGTTAAAATGTTATAATGCACTCAATCGCGTTGACCGCAAACTGAACAGACATGTCTCTTAATTTCGACTCGGCCATGCTTTTCTCCTTATTTAGTGAAATGTCTCGCTCTGCTCGACGTGAAATATTTGCCTCAAGGCAAATGTGAAATATCCCGCTGTCGCGGGATGTGAAATGAAATAAATCCTTTAACGCCCGCAGGCATTTCACACGCCAAAGGCGTATTTCACGCGCGGAGCGTATTTCACAAATCCGTGCAAGCGGATTTATTTCGTTGAAAAAAGAAAAGGACTGCTTTGCAGTCCTTTTCTTTTTTCAAGAGAGCACGGAAAAGATAGATATCCGTTTTTGACAGATGGATTTGAACTCACGAAAAAACAAGTGAAATATCTCGCTTGCGCGAGATGTGAAATAATTTGCCCGACGGCAAATTGTGAAATATCCCGCTGTCGCGGGATGTGAAATGAAATAAATCCACCCACGCCCGCAGGCATTTCACACGCCGAAGGCGTATTTCACGCGCGAAGCGTATTTCACGAATCCGCATAAGCGGATTTATTTCACGGCACCAAGACTCGAACTCCGCACTTTGCATCTCGTTTTGGTTAAATTGCATGTTCACTCCGCAAAGTGCCGAAAAACCGCCGAGGCGGTTTTTCCGCCTGAGTTCTGCTCGTTTGTATCGCTGAATTGAAAAAGGACCGCGAGGCGGTCCTTTTTCAATTCAGGGGCACTAAGATTCGAACTCAGGACACGCGGTTTTGGAGACCGCTGCTCTACCAACTGAGCTATACCCCTACGTTATTCGGAACGGACTATAGTATACCACAGTTTCATCCCCTTTGCAAGTATAATTCTCAACTTGTGAAAAAATTTTCGCCTTTCCTCTTGACATTCTTCCCCCTTTGTGGTACGATACCCTCATCAGAAATGCAATGACGGGGAACAGAGTTCCGCAATCGTCCGCCAGAGAGCTGCCGGTCGGTGCAAGGCAGCGGGAACGTACGGATCTCATCTCACCCCTGAACAGCCATGGGAAAGCCCGCGGGCAAGTATCATCGGCCGGGTCGCCCTCCGTTATCAAGGGCAGAGCATGAGACCGTGCTCGTGAGCGGTCCGCCTTACGGCGGGCAACAAGAGTGGTACCGCGGAGGTTTCCTTCGTCTCTTTTGAGACGGAGGTTTTTTGTTTTCCCGTCCCACGCTCGCGCGGCGCGTCCGTGCCGATCATGCGCCACGGCGCAAATCCAAAGAAAGCGGTGATTATGATGAAAATCGCATTTTCGACTCTCGGCTGTCCCGATTACTCATGGGAGGAGATCTGGTCCATGGCCAAGGACGTCGGCTATTCCGGCGTCGAGATGAGAGGCCTCGGCGGCACGCGTTTTACGGCGTCCGCGGCTCCCTTCCGGGACGAAAATATCGCAAAAACGAGAGAAAAACTGGAAAAAATGAAGCTGGAGATCTCCTGCCTCTCCTCCGGGTGCGCCCTGCGGTTCCCGGAAAAGCGCGACGAGGCCGTGGAGGAGCTTAAGCTGTATATCAAGGTCGCCGCCGGCATCGGCTGCAAGTACATCCGGGTGCTGGGAGACCGGACCGCGGAGATCACCACCGATTTCGACGACGAATATGTGATCGCCCCCATGCGTGAGCTGGCTCCCGAGGCGGAGGCGGCGGGCGTGACCCTGCTCATCGAGACCAACGGAGTCTATTCCCACACGGACCGGCTGGCGTCGGTCCTCGCCGCCATCGGCAGCGACGCGGTGGGCGCTCTCTGGGATATGCATCATCCGTACCGTTTCGCCGGGGAGAGCGCGGAGGAGACGATCCAGAATCTCGGCGCGTACATCAAGTACACTCACATCAAGGACTCCGTCATGGCGGACGGCAAGCCGGAATACCGCATGATGGGCGAGGGCGATCTGCCCATCGACGACTTCATGAGCGCGCTCCGCTCCATCAACTACGAGGGTTACGTTTCGCTGGAATGGCTGAAGCAGTACATGCCGGATCTGTCCGACGCGGGCGTCGTGTTCCCCCATTTCGCGAACTTCATGAGCCGTTTCATCGAGGAGGGCGCGGCCGCCGGGCGGCTGCAGACCTCCATCCGGGGCGACGGAAAGTACGTCTGGGAGAAGGAAATGCTCATCGACCTGACCTTCCCGCAGGTGCTGGACCGGATGTGCGAGGAGTTCCCGGAGCAGTACGCTTTCCGGTACACCACGCTTGACTACACCCGCACCTATCCGGAGTTCCGCGACGACGTGGACGAGTTCGCCCGGGCGCTGATCTCCCTCGGCGTAAAGCAGGGCGACCACGTGGCCATATGGGCGACCAACGTTCCCCAGTGGTACATTACCTTCTGGGCGACGGTGAAGATCGGCGCGGTGCTGGTCACGGTGAACACCGCCTACAAGATCCACGAGGCGGAGTATCTGCTCCGCCAGTCCGACACCCACACGCTCGTCATGATCGACGGCTACAAGGACTCGGACTACGTATCTATCATCAAGGAGCTGTGTCCGGAACTTCAGTCCTGCGACACGCTCCGTCCGCTCCACTGCAAGAGACTCCCGTTCCTGCGCAACGTCATCACCTGCCAGTCGAAGCAGAAGGGATGCTACACCTGGGAAGAGGCGCTGGCTCAGGCGGAACGGACTCCGGTGGAGGCGGTATGG
>JAFWWR010000211.1 GCA_017518025.1 Clostridia bacterium | reverse complement strand
CGGAGCAATAGAGACCCGGGCGCGATGTATTTCGCGCCCTTTCAGAAAAGTTTTTGAAAGGGGTCCGGGGAAAACTTTTTTCAAAAAGTTTTCCCCGGTATCAAGCCATGAGAAAAGATATTCAAAGCTTCATATCGTCCGTATCGAAGCCGGGAAGGTACACCGGGGGAGAGATGGGCTCCGTGGTGAAGGACCTTTCCTCGGTGGATCTCCGGGTGGCGTTCTGCTTCCCGGACAGCTACGAGATCGGCATGTCGAATCTCGGCATGCGGATCCTCTGCGGCGTCCTGAACGAGATGGACCGGGTCTGGTGCGAGCGGGTCTACGCGCCCTGGCCCGACATGGAGGACGAAATGCGCGCCCGGTCCGTGCCGCTGTTCACCCTCGACAGCGGCGATCCCGTCCGGGATTTCGATATCGTGGCGTTCACCATGCAGTACGAGCTGTGCTACACCAACGTGCTGAATATGCTCTCCCTCGCCGGGATCCCCTTCCGGGGCGCGGACCGGGGGGAGGACGACCCCGTGATCATCGCGGGCGGCCCCTGCTCCTACAATCCCGAGCCCATGGCTCCTTTCGTGGACATCTTCTCCATCGGCGAGGGCGAGGACGCCCTGCCGGAGCTTGCCGCCCTGTACCTGCGCATGAAGGACGACGGTTCCTACACGAAAGAAAAATTCCTCCGCGCCGCCGCAACGGAGCTCCGCGGCTTCTACGTGCCGTCCCTCTACGACGTGGAGTTTAGCGACGACAACACCATAAGATCCATCGAACCGAAATACCCCGACGTGCCGCGCACGGTCACAAAGCGCGTGGTGGCGGACGTGGACTCCGCCTACGTGCCCCTCAGCCCCGTCATGCCCTATATCGAGACCGTCCACGACCGGGTCACCCTCGAGGTCTTCCGCGGGTGCATCCGCGGATGCCGCTTCTGCCAGGCGGGCATGGTCTGCCGTCCCGTGCGGGAACGCTCCCCCGAGGTGCTGGAGAAGCAGGCGGACGTCATGTGCCGCTGGAGCGGCTACGACGAGATCTCCCTCTCGTCCCTCTCCATCAGCGACTACTCGAAGATCGGCACCCTCACCGACCGCCTTCTCAAGTGGACGGACAGCGAGAAAATAAACCTGTCCCTGCCGTCTCTCCGCGCCGACAGCTTCACCCCGGAGCTCATGGAAAAGATATCCTCCGTCCGCTCCAGCGCCGTCACCTTCGCGCCGGAGGCGGGGACCCAGCGGCTCCGCGACGTGATAAACAAAAACGTCACCGAGGAGGAGATCCTCCGGGCGGCCCGCGTGGCGTTCAACGCCGGCAAGAGCAAGATCAAGCTATATTTCATGAACGGCCTGCCCCACGAGACCTTCGAGGACGTGGCGGGCATAGCCGACGTGGCTCAGCACGTGCTGGGCGAGTACTACCGCTGCGAGGGGAGAAACCGCCGGATGCAGCCCCAGGTCACCCTCAGCGTGGCGTGCTTCATCCCGAAGCCCCACACCCCCTTTCAGTGGGAGGGGCAGAATACCTTCCCGCTGCTGGAGGAAAAGCAGAAATTCCTTCTCGACCACATCAAGGACCGCAAGATCCGCTATAACTACCATGACGCCCGGGTCTCCCACATCGAGGCGGTGTTCGCCAGGGGCGACCGCCGGGTCGCCGACGCGATCGAGTGCGCGGTGCGCCGGGGAATGAGATTCGACGCCTGGGACGAATACTTCGACTTCGACAAATGGACGGAGGTCTTCCGCGACTGCGGCCTCGACCCGTCCTTCTATGCGTGCCGCACCATCCCTGACGGGGAGATCCTCCCCTGGGACGTGATCGACTGCGGCGTGACGAAGGAATTTCTCCTCCGGGAGCGCCACAAGGCGCAGGAGGCGGCCACCACCCCGTCCTGCAAGGAAAAATGCTCCGGCTGCGGCGTAAACCGGCTCGTTCCGGCAAAGTACT
>JAFWWR010000210.1 GCA_017518025.1 Clostridia bacterium | reverse complement strand
GAACCACCGAAGTCAGTGACAACAGATTTACAGTCTGCCCCCTTTGGCCGCTCGGGAATTCCCCCTGGAGCTGGTGATCGGAGTCGAACCAACAACCTGCTGATTACAAATCAGCTGCTCTGCCATTGAGCCACACCAGCATACGTCCGGTTATCGTCGCCCTCCGATGGACGCTCCACTATTTTACCACGGCAAAATCGCTTTGTCAACAACTTTTTTTATTTTTTTGTGATCTCGTCTTCGACCCCGTAAAACGCGCAAAAAGGGCGCCTTCCGGCGCCCTTTTCCTTTTCCTTATCCTCACAGACTGCTGAGGCAGGCGAAGGCGTCGCGGATGACCGTGTCGCGGTCCACCTTTTCCATGAAGATGATCTTCCTGCGCGTCCTGTCGAAGGCGTACTGCCAGTTGTCGCCGAAGACCGGCGCGGGGATCACGGAGAAACTGTACCCCTCCGGCACCGCCACGGCGCCGGGAGCCGCGATGTCCCAGATGACCCTCTCCCATCCGTTCTCGTAGTAGTCCCCGTTGAACTCCTCCGGCAGCGTCTCGCGGAAGAACACCGCGGCGGGGGAGTCGCCCTTTATCTCCTGCATATCGGGCAGGCGCACCTGAAGCACCTTCGTGCCGTGGTCGCAGGCGGGGAGCATGATCAGCGGCACGTCGAGGTTCAGCAGGAGCTGGCCCGCGGCGTAGTCCTGCGCCAGGTTGAACTCGCCGAGATCCCGGAAGTCGAAGCAGTGGCCGCCGAGCCATACGACGCAGATCCTGTCGCATATCGACGGGTCGATCAGCGCCGCGGAGACCACGTTGGTGATGGCGCCCAGCGCAAGGATGTAGATGATCTCGTCCGTCTCATGGGCGAGCTTTATTATATTCCGCGCGGCGGGGCTGTCCACGGGGCGGAGCTCCGGATCGTCGCTGATCCTGGTGCGCGAGCCCTTGAAAACGGGGTACTGCCCGGTCTTCCCTATATGCTCCAGCACCCGCAGGATCTCCTCGTAGCTCTTCTCCATACCGTCCCCGAAGTCGCGGCTCCTGTCGTTGTGGAACGGCGCGGCGTTCAGCGCCAGCACCTCCATTTTGTCCGACGCGATGGCGTAGGCGATGGCGTACTGGTCGTCCATCTCGTTATAGGTGTCGGAGTCGACGATGACCTTCTTGACTCTCTTCGAATAAATGTCCTCTAAAATCTTCTCGGGCGTCATTTTTCTCTTACCTTTCTTCGTTATTCCGGTCGTAAAAGACCGTGATCCGTCGGATCTATGATACCAAAAACCCGCCGCTCTGTCAACCGTTTTCGGGCGTTGTCCCGCCTGTTTTTGCTCTCCGCCTCTCCAGCACCGTCACGCCGTGGTCCCGAAGCCACTTTTCCGCCTCCCGGAAGTCCGGCAGTGCTCGCCTCATCAGCGCCTTGTGGCGCGGGGAGTGGTTCATCTCGACCCGGTGGCACAGCTCGTGGACGACAACGTAGTCGATAACGTGATCGGGAGTCAGCATCAGCAAGCAGTTGAAGCTGAGATCGCCCCTCGACGAACAGGAACCCCACCTTTTCCTCTGGCAGCGCACCGTTATCCTGCCGCAGTCGACCCCGACAATGGGCGCAAAGTGCGCGACCCGCTCCGGCAGGACCTTCCTCGCCCTCTCCCGGAGTTCACCGATCTCCTCCGCCGTCAGAGGAGGCAGCCCGGCGGCCTCCGAGCGGCGTTTTTCCTCCTCGCGGAGCTTTTTTTCTATCCAGCCCCGGTGGTCGGCGACGATCCTGCGGATCCTCTCCTCCGTCATCCCCCTCGGCGCGCGGACGGTGACTCCGTCCGGCCCCACGGCGATCCCCACCGTCTTTCTGTCCGATCTTATGACCTTATAATCCATTATCATCACCCGATGATATGATACAGAAAAACGGGGGCTCCGTCAACCCCCGTTTTCGCCGATTATTTCCTCCGCCAGCGCCTCGGCGAAGATCGCCGCAGCCCTTTTCGCCTCGTTCAGCGAATTTCCCGCCGCCCCCACCTCAAGCAGGAGCGACCCCTTCGTGTACTGCTCGTTGAAGGAGGGCGAGCGCAGGTTCACCGACCGCATCAGCGACGGGTACCTCTCCCATATCCTCCGCTGGATGCGGAGCGCCAGGGAGAGGTTGTCCTCCCATCCCGTGTGGCCGGAGCCGGCGTGGTCCGTCCCCACCACGATCATCATTTGCGCCGCCGGGCCCGTCTCCGTCTCCGTCACGGGGCGGAGGCACTCGCCCGCGTCGGTGATCAGCGCGTCCCGGTGTACGTCGATAACGTAGGAGACGGACGGCTCGTCCGCGATGACCCGCCGTATCTCCGCCGCCGCCCGGTCGTAGGCGGTGGCGAACTCCGTCACGTCGAACATGGTCTTCTCGTGGATCACGCCGATCCCACGCTCCCGCAGGACCGCCTCCATCACGTCGCCCACCGCCGCCACCGTCTCCGACGGGTCGAGGGAGCGGAACTGCTCGTCCCCGCCGTAGGTCTCCGCTCCGTCGGGAGAGTACGCCTCCGAGCCGTGAGTATGTATTATCAGCACCGCGGGAGCGCCCTGTCCGTATTCCTTTTCGATTTCAGGCAGGGCGGGCGCCGCCCTCTCCCGCGCCGCCGTTTTTTCGAGATCCGGCCCGTAGGGGGTCTCGTTGATGAGGGACCAGCCGTACCGCTCCCCGCTGGACACATCCACGGAGCGGATCGGCAGAGTATCAGGCAGATCCGCCTCCCCGCCCTCCGCCTCCTTTTCCTCCATCGCGCCGGGGTCAGACGGGTCGTCCGACGGGATCCGCGGCACGGTCGGCCCGTCCGGGAAATAGGGTCTGCCGCCGGTCCGCGGCAGCTCCGTCACCCCCGACGGGAACACCTGACGCAGCAGAAGCGCCGGGAGATATACCCCCGACGAGCGGATCCGCCCGGTCACCGCCGTGCCGACGACCGCCGCGGCGAAAAGAGCCAGCACGGCGCAGAAAAACATAACTATGTATCTCCCGGCGCGGAGCCGCGGTACATCCTCCGGCGGCGCCGCGTCGCGGGCGTGGGCGTCCGGCGGGAACGGATCGTCCTCCGACGTGACCGGTGGAAGCGCCGGGAGGACCGGCGCGTCTTCCACACCCTCGGGCATCTCCATCAACTCGACCGGGGCGCCTTCATTTTCCTCCGTCGTCCCGGTTTTTTCCTCCTGCGACTCCGTTTTTTCAAGAACGTCCATCTTCGACGCGTCCCTCCTTTTTTCGCTCCGTGCGGCAACGTCGTTTTCGTACATATATATGCGCCGCGGCGCCCGATTATTCCCCGCGGAAAAGAGAATTCAGCGCGCGAGCCGACGCCTCTGCGAAAAACGCGATCTCCGCGCCCGCCCCCACGGTCGTAAAAAGGCCCTCCGCCTCCCTGCCGCCCCGGCAGAGGCGGCCCCGCGCCGCCGTGGGGATCCCGAGCGAGATCACGGGGCATCCCGCGGTCTCCGGTGACACGCGATCCGCATGGGACGACACGCCTGACCCCGGAGCGACGCCTGCATCGGTGATCTGAAGCACCCGGCACAGCCGCTCCGGAGAGATGGCGGCGAGCGAATCCGCCGCCACCACGAGCTCCGCTCCGATCCGCCTCGCCAGCGCCGCCACGTGATCGGCGGTGCCGATGCCGGTCTGCGCCGGAACGCCCGTGGCGACGGCGCAGACGAGGACCCCGCCGCGCTCACCCGTGTCGATCCTGCCGCAGAGCGCCGCGCCGAAGGAATCGGAAGGCACGTTTCCGTTGCCGAGACCCGCCACCAGGATCCTGCGGGGCGTCCCGGAGCACACCCGCCCGACGAACTCCCCCGCGCACCGCAGAACGGCGTCGGAGAAGTCCCGAAGGAGGGCCGGATCCGGGTCCCCGACGAAGACGGAACAGTACCTCGCCCCGCTCCCGTCCGTCCCGTCCGCCACGCCGAATCCGCAGACGGTCCGCCTTTCCTCCGCCGGGCCGCGGACGGGCCTCGCCGCGCCGAAATTCTCACAGAAAAGGTCGCTCCTCAGCCGTTTTCCCATCTCTCTCCCTCCTTTTTCGTCTTCCTTCCCATTGTGACGCCGCGGACGGCACGGTTATTCACCCGGAGCCCCGTTTTCCCCCGTCCCGCCCGAAAACGGGCGAAAAAAGGGCGGAAACGGCGCGTTTTTCCCTTATTTCAACGGGTTTTTCCGGGGAATTTGCTTGACAAAACGAAAAATCGGGGTGTATAATATAAAGATAGAATGGAGAACTATATCGTGTTGGGCGAAAGGACGGACGAAAAATGAGCAGAAGCATGACGGCTTTCGGAAGAGCGCGGCAGGTCACTCCCGACGGAGGGAGAGACGTCACCGTTGAGATAAAAAGCGTGAACAGCAGGTATCTTGACTGCACGGTCAAGCTGCCCCGCTCCCTGTCCCATCTGGAGGACAAGGTCAAGTCGTACCTCGGCGAGCGGGGGATCTCCCGCGGCAAGGTCGAGGTCTGGGTGTCGGTGGACGTGCTGTCCGACAAAAACACGGAGCTGAAGCTCGACTCCGGCGCGGCGAAGGCGTATATCGACGCCCTGCGCGCCCTCCGGGACGAGTTCTCCCTCCGGGACGACATCTCGGTCATGACCGTGGCGCAGAACAGAGACATCTTCCTCACCCGCCGCGCCGACGACGACGCGGAAAAGGACTGGCAGGATCTTCTCTGCTCCCTCTCCCCCGCGGTGGACGCCTTCGTTCTGATGCGCCGCCGGGAGGGCGACGCGCTGATGGCGGACATCCTCGAAAAACTCCGGGGCATCAGGAAGACGGCGGAAAAGATCAAAGTCGTCTCCGAGGCGGACATCGCCGCCTATCCCGAAAAGCTGACGGAGCGCATCCGCCAGATCCTCGACAACTTCGACGTGGAGATCGCGGAGCAGCGGGTGCTGACCGAGGCGGCGCTGTACGCCGACAAAGCGTCCATCGACGAGGAGCTGGTGCGCCTCTCCTCCCACTTCGACTCCTTTGAGGAGATCGCCTCGGGCGACGGTCCCGTGGGGCGGAAGCTGGACTTCCTGCTCCAGGAGATCAACCGCGAGACCAACACCATCGGCTCCAAGGCGGGGAATCTGGAGATCGCCAAGATGGTGGTGGACGTGAAGGCGGAGCTTGAAAAGATAAGAGAGCAGATACAGAACATAGAGTGACCGGCGCCGCCGGAGGAAGCGAGATCGAATGAAACTGATAAACGTAGGCTACAACAACATGGTCAACTTCGACCGGGTGGTGGCGGTGGTCTCCTCCGACGCCGCGCCGTCGAAGCGGCTGGTGGCGGAGGCCCGGGCAGCCGGGCGAGCCATCGACTGCACCTGCGGCCGCAAGACCCGGTGCGTCATCATCACCGACAGCGACCACGTGATCCTCTCCGCCATGCAGACGGAGACCGTGGCGGCAAGGATGAACGCCACCTCGGAGGACTGACATGAAGGGAAAAGGACTTATCTTCATCATATCGGGCCCCGCGGGGTCCGGCAAAGGGACCGTGGCGTCGATACTGCGCGACACGCTCCCCACGGTGGGACTTTCCGTCTCCGCCACCACGCGCCGCCCCCGGCCCGGCGAGGTTGAGGGAAAAAGCTACTTCTTCATCACCCGGGACGAGTTTGAAAAGCTCGTCGCCGAGGGCGAGATAATCGAGCACACCGAGTACTGCTCCAATCTCTACGGCACTCTGCGCCGGGAGGTGGTCCGCATTACTGAGGAGGGCCGCGACGTGATCCTCGAGATCGAGGTGGAGGGCGCCATGCAGGTGAAACGCCTCATGGGCGACGACGTGATAACGGTCATGCTGACCGCTCCGTCGGCCGGCGAGCTTGAGAGACGGCTCCGGGGCCGCGGCACTGAGAGCGACGAGGTCATCCGCCGCCGTCTCGCCCGGGCGAAGGAAGAGCTGGCGTACGCCGACAGATACGACTACGTCGTGTTCAACGAAACGGGGAAAGCGGAAGAATGCGCCGCCCTCGTCGCGGGGATCATCTCCGCCGAGCACGTCAGGTCGGAGAGACGGCGGGAGTTCGTCGACGGGTTCATCCGGGACCTGGCGGCGGCATGCGATAATCGGGAAGAATAAAAATTTATCATAAAATCAACACGGAAAAGGAGATCTGAAATGATAGAACCTTCAACCACCAAATTCAGCGAGGAAAACGGGATCAACAAGTACGAGCTGGTCATCGCCACCGCCAAGTGCGCACGGATGATCACCGACGACTTCATCAAGCAGAAGGAGATCGCCGACAGATTCGCAGGCCGGGACCTGCTGAAGCCGCTTCCGGTCCTTATCAGCGAGGATCTGAAGGATGAGAAACCGGTGCAGAGCGCCGTGGAGATGCTGACGAACGGCGAATTCAGGATCGTCCGCTCCACCCTGCCGGATTTCGATCCTGCGAAAGACGCGGAAGAGCCGGAAGCGGAAGAGCCGGAAGAGACTCCGGACGAAGAAAAGGCGGAGTAAAACGAGAGAGACTCACCGAAGGGAGGGAACGGAATGGCCGACACAGCCCGTGTCTATATAATCGAAGCGGTGTTTTGCGCCGACCGTCCCTACGACTATTTCATCCCCCCGGAGTACTCCGACAGGATCGAGCCCGGGATGATCATTGAGGTCCCCTTCGGCAGAGGTAATCGCAAAATGACCGCGGCGGTCTACGACGTTTTCGACCGCACCGGCGACGACGGCGGAAAAGAGATCAAACCCATATTCCCTCCCGGCGACAGCGCCGGACCGGTGCTGAGCAGAGAGGCGCTGGAACTCTGCATGTTCCTCAAGAACTACACCCTCTGCACCTTCGGCGACGCGGTGCGCACCGTGGTGCCTGCCGCCGCCTTATCCCGCATCGAGGAGACCTACTCCGTCCCGGAGGGGGACCCGGCGAAAGAGGTCCGGAACCTCAACGAGAAGGCGTCCTTCGTCCTGGCGGCGATCAAGGCGCGGGACAGAGTGTCCAAGGAATACCTGCGCTCCGAGTTCGGCGAGGACGTCTCCTCCATCCTGTCGTCCCTTCTGAAACACGGCCTCATCGAGAAACGCTCCTCCCTCAGGGAGGGCGGGAAGAACGTCCGTCAGGTGAACGTGCTCTATCCCTCGGAGGATATCGCCGCCCGGGCGGCGGAGGACCCGTCTTTCATCGACGGGTACGCGTCGGAAATGAAGAGCCGGCGTCAGGCCGCGGTACTGAAAGCGGCGGTCGCCTCCCCCGGAGTCACCGACAGGCAGATCGCCGAGGCGGAGGATCTGGACGTCGCCGTGGTGAGAGTTGCCTTGTCCGCCCTGAAAAAGAAAAATCTGATCCGCGCGGAAAAGCGCGACGTCATGAGAGACCCTCTTATGCCGGACGAAAAGGATTTTTCATCCTACGCCGGCGAGGATTCCCTCTCACGGGAGCAGCAGGGAGCGTACGAGACCCTCGAGTCCCTTTACAAAGACGACGTCCCGCGGGCGGCGCTCCTTCACGGAGTGACCGGCTCCGGCAAGACCAACGTCATAATGAAACTGATCTCAAGGGTGATCGAGGACGGCAAGGGAGTCATCATGCTGGTGCCGGAGATCGCCCTGACCCCGCAGACCGTGGGGCGTTTCGTGGCGCGCTTCGGAGACCGCGTGGCGGTGATCCACTCCGGCCTGTCCGCCGGAGAGAGATACGACGCCTGGCGCCGTCTCCGCGACGGAGACGCGGATATCGCCATCGGCACCCGTTCGGCGGTTTTCGCGCCCATACCACGGATCGGACTCATCGTTATCGACGAGGAGCACGAGCACACCTACAAATCGGAGACCTCTCCGAAATACCTGGCTCACGACGTGGCGCGGTTCCGCTGCGGAGAACACCGGGCGATGATGCTCCTGGCCTCCGCCACGCCGTCGCTGACGAGCTACTACAAGGCGAAGCAGGGAAAATACACCCTGGTGGAGCTGAAAGAGAGATTCGGAGGCGCCGTGCTGCCCGAGGTGGAGCTCGCCGACCTTAAAGAAGAACTTTCCTCCGGGAACACCTCCCCCCTGAGCCGCGCTCTTATCAGACGGATGAGCGAGGGCTTCAGCCGGGGTGAGCAGGCGATCCTGTTCCTCAACCGGAGAGGATACAACAACTTCATCTCCTGCCGCGGATGCGGCGAGACCGTCAAGTGCCCGAACTGTTCGGTGACGCTCACCTATCACGTAAAGGACCGCGCTCTCATGCGCGGCGCCGGCCGCGACTCGAACTACCTCGAGGTGCGGCGGGGAGCCGGGTACCTGGAGTGCCATCTCTGCGGCCACAGGGAAAGCGTCCCGGCGAGGTGTCCCGACTGCGGGAGCGAACATTTTCTCTTCCTCGGATGCGGGACCCAGCTCGTGGAGGACCACCTGACGAGGATGTTCCCGAGCGCGCGGGTACTGCGGATGGACCACGACACCACCAGAACGAAAAACTCCCACGAGGAGCTTCTGTCGAAGTTCCGCAAGGGAGGCGCGGACGTGCTCCTCGGGACCCAGATGGTGACCAAGGGCCACGATTTCCCGGACGTGACCACCGTGGGCGTACTCAACGCGGACTCCTCCATGTTCGCGGACGATTACCGTGCGGCGGAGCGCACCTTCGCCATGCTGACCCAGGTGGTGGGCAGAGCGGGCAGGGGCAAGTCACCCGGCGTATCGGTCATCCAGACCGCAAATCCCGACAGCGAGGTGCTGTACCTTGCCGCAAAGCAGGATTACAAGACCTTCTACGAAAAGGAGATAAAGCTCCGCCGGGCGCTGGTGTTCCCGCCTTTCTGCGATATAGCGGTGATCACCCTCTCCGGCACGGACGAGTCGTTCCTGGAGCGGTCGGCGGCGCGGTTCAAGGAGCGGATGCTGGAGCATCTGAGACGTGATTACAGCGGCGTGAAGACCGTCATCTACGGTCCCTTCGAGGCGCCGATTTATAAGATACAGAACGTGTGCCGGCTCAGGTTCGTCATCAAGTGCCGGCTCGATAGAAGGACCAGGGAGTTTCTTTCGGTGATGCTCACCGAATTCACCCGGGGCGGTCAGGGAAGGACTCTGAAAAACCTGAAAGTCTCCGTGGATCTGAATCCCACGTCCGTTTAGTCCCCCGAGAAAGGAAGCGACCGAAAATGGCAATACTTAATATCGTAAAAGAGGGCGACCCGATCCTGAGGAAGGAATGCCGCCCCGTGGGGGAGATCACTCCCCGTATCATAAGACTGCTCGACGATATGCGCGAGACTCTCATCGACGCCAACGGCGCAGGGCTTGCCGCGCCCCAGGTGGGCGTGCTCCGCAGGATCGCGATCGTGGAGAACGACGGGCAGTTCATCGAGCTCATCAACCCCGAGATCATCGCCCGGGAGGGCGTGCAGAACGAGATCGAGGGCTGCCTCTCCGTCCCTGACGTGTGGAGGATCACGGAACGGCCCGAGAAGGTCACCGTCCGCGCCACCGACCGGAACGGCAAGGAGTTCACCGCCACTGGCGAGGGTCTTCTGGCCCGGGCGTTCTGCCACGAGATCGACCATCTGTCGGGCAAACTGTTCACGGACGAGGCCGTCCGCATACTCTCGCCCGAAGAGGTGAAGGAGATGCTGGGATGACGGCGGAAAGAGGCCCTGTCCGCGTGCTTTTCATGGGTACGCCGGACATCGCCGCGGAGTGTCTGCGGCAGCTTATCGCCTGCCCCGACGCGGACGTCGTCGGCGCGGTGACGCAGCCGGACAGACAGAAGGGGCGCGGAATGAAATTCCTCCCGCCGCCGGTGAAGGTCCTGGCGGAGGAAAACGGCATCCCCGTGTTCCAGCCGGCCACCCTGAAGGACGGCGCCTTTGAGGACGAGCTGCGCGGGACTGACCCCGAAATGATAATCGTCGCCGCCTACGGCAGGATACTGCCGTCCTACGTGCTGGACTATCCCCCGCTGGGGTGCGTCAACGCCCACGCGTCGCTTCTGCCGAAATACAGAGGCGCCGCGCCCATCAACCGCGCCGTAATGGCCGGCGAGAGGGCGACCGGAGTCACCGCCATGTTCATGGACGAGGGGCTCGACACCGGAGACGTTATCTTCTCGGCGGAAACGTCCGTCGGAGAGAACGAAACGGCGGGCGACGTCCACGACCGCCTGGCGGTGATGGCGGGAGAGGCCATGTGCAGGGTAGTAAAAACCGCCCGGGAGGGGACCCTCCCCCGGACTCCCCAGCCGGCGGAAGGCGCGACCTACGCCGCGAAGATCACGAAAGAAGACCAGAAGATCGACTTTTCCCTTCCCGCGAAAGCGGTACACGATCTGATCCGCGGACTGTCGCCCTATCCCGGGGCGTTCACCGCGCTTCCCGGAGGAAAACTGCTGAAAATAACCGGCTCCCGGGTCGCCGACGGCGTGTCGGCCGCGCCCGGCACGGTAACTTCCCTGTCGGACGGCATAACCGTCGCCTGCGGGAGTGGATCGGTGATCCTCACCGAGGTTACCCCCGAGGGACGGGGCAAAATGGACGCCATGTCCTTCGTGCGCGGCCGCGGCGTCGCCGCGGGAGACGTTCTCGGAGGATGACCGCGGCAGCTCCCGACCTGACGAAAGGAGACAATGATGTATTATTACTTCGACTGGACGTACGTGGTCATCGTCCTTCCCGTTGTGATCCTGGCGCTCGTCGCCCAGGTGAAGGTCAAATCCACGTTCAAAAAATACTCGCAGATCGCCTCCGACGGAGGCATGACCGGCGCGGACGCCGCCAGGATGGTGCTCGACAGCCACGGCGTGACGGGAGTGCAGATAGTCCCCGTCGCCGGCGAGCTGACGGACCATTTCGACCCAAAAGACAACGTGATCCGGCTCTCCGAGCCGGTGTATAACGCCCGCACCGCCGCGGCGGTGGGCGTCGCCGCCCACGAGGCGGGCCACGCGGCGCAGTACGCGGAGAACTACGTCCCCATGCAGATCCGATCCGCCGTCATTCCGGCGACGAAGGTGGGGTCGACGCTCTCCCTGCCCCTCATCATACTGGGAATGATCTTCTCCATCAGCGCCCTTTCCTTCATCGGAGTGATACTTTTCGGATTCACCGTGCTGTTCCAGCTCGTCACCCTGCCGGTGGAGTTCAACGCCAGCCGCCGCGCCGTCGCTGCTCTCGGATCCTCCGGAAGAGTGTCGCAGGAGGGCGTGAAAAGCGCAAAAAAAGTGCTGACGGCCGCCGCCCTGACTTACGTCGCCGCTCTGGCAACGGCTCTGGCGAATATGGTGCGGCTGATGATACTCATACGGAGAAGAGATTGAAGAACGAAAACAACGTGAGATCGCTCGCCGCCGCGTCTCTTTTGCGACTTGAAAAGGACGGCCGCTTCTCCAACATCGAGATCGACTCCGCGCTGGAGAAAAACGCCCTGTCCGACGCCGACCGCGCCCTTTTCACACGGCTGGTGTACGGCGTGACCGAGCGGCGGATAACGCTGGACCTCATCATCGCGGAATACGCGAAGGACGGCGGAAAAAAGATCGATCCCGAGACGAGGACCGCCCTGCGGCTGGGGCTGTATCAGCTCCTCTGGGCGGACCGGATCCCGGATCACGCCGCGGTCTCCTCCGCGGTGGACGCCGCCCCCGTCAGATCCCGTGGCTTCGTCAACGGGATCCTCAGGGAATTCCTCCGGCGGGGCAAAAAATATACCCTGCCGGACCGGACCGACCCCGCAAAATATCTGTCCGCCGCATACTCCGTGTCGGAGGACGCGGTCCGGGTGCTGATCCGCTCCCTGGGCGAGGAAAAAACCGAAGAAATACTCGGCTCCGTGAGCGTGACTCCCGCCGTGACGCTGAGGATCAACGACGCGGTGCTTGACCCCGGGAGAGCGGCGAAGCTGCTCGGCGGCAAGCGGTGCGGCGCCGCCGTCACCGTCCCCTCTTTTGACGGACGGATACGGCGCGGCGTCGACGAGGGGTTGTGGTTCGCACAGGACCTGGCATCCGTCATGTGCACCGAGGCGCTGGGCGCCGTGCCGGGCGACGTGGTGGCGGACGTGTGCGCCGCTCCGGGAGGCAAGACCTTCTCCACGGCGCTGAGAATGAAGAACGACGGCGTGATATACGCCTTCGATATCCACGAAAACAAGCTTTCCCTGATCCGCCGCGGGGCGGAGAAAATGGAGATAGACATAATCCGCGCCGAAGCCCGCGACGGACGGGATCCCGACCCGGAGCTTCGGGGAAAATGCGACAGAGTCCTCTGCGACGCGCCTTGCTCCGGCCTCGGCGTCATGGCGAAGAAACCGGAGCTGAGATATAAGACGGAAAAGGAGATCGGCGGCCTGCCGAAGGTCCAGTCCCGGATCCTCGCCGGAGCGGCGGAATACGTGAAGCCGGGCGGCGTGCTGGTCTACTCAACCTGCACCCTGAACCGGGCGGAAAACGAGGACGTCGCAGAAGATTTCCTCGTCTCCCACGGGGATTTCGAGCCCTTCGACTTCGAGCTTCCCCCGGGCAAAAGCAGCAGCGGGATGCTGACCATCCTCCCCTCTCACGGCGAGATGGACCTTGACGGTTTTTTTATAGCAAGGTTCAGGCGTACCGAATAGTTTTAAGTTTACCATAGCGCCCTTCACGATAGCAGATCCTTACTTTTTGACAGCAAGATTTAAGCGTACCAACTGAAACGGAGCGTCACCGGAGGTATCGGACGATGAACGACAACGATATAATGTCCATGACCCCGGCGGAGCTGCGTGAATACATGGTCTCCGCCGGAGAGGCGCCGTATCGCGCCGGTCAGGTCTTCTCATGGATCCACCGGGGCGCGTTCCCGGAGGAGATGACAAATCTGCCGGGATCCCTCCGCGAGAAGCTCGCCTCCGGTGGATACCGTATGCCCCGGATCCTCACGCGGCAGGACTCAAAGGACGGCGAGACGTCGAAATACCTCCTCTCCCTCATCGACGGAGAGTGTGTGGAAGCCGTCCTCATGCGCCACGACTACGGAACCTCACTCTGCATATCCTCCCAGGTGGGCTGCCGGATGGGATGCGCCTTCTGCGCCTCCACCCGGGCGGGCAGGGTCCGCGATCTTCTCCCCTCGGAGATGATCGGCCAGGTTGCCGCCGTCTCCCGGGACGCCGGAGAGCGGGTCGACAAGATCGTCATCATGGGGATAGGCGAGCCGCTGGACAACTACGACAACGTGACACGGTTCCTGCGCCTGCTGAACGAAAAAGACGGCCTCGGCATCGGACTCAGGAACGTGTCGCTCTCCACCTGCGGCCTGGTGCCGGAGATAAAAAAACTGGCCCGCGAAGGCCTTCCCGTGACCTTGCCCGTCTCTCTTCACGCATTTAGCGATGAAAAGCGGCGGGAACTGATGCCCGTGGCGAGAAAATACTCCATCGATTCCCTTATGGAGGCGTGCAGGTACTATTTCGAGCAGACGGGCAGGCGGGTCTCCTTCGAGTACACGCTGATCTCCGGCAAAAACGATTCGCCGGAGGACGCCCGGGGCCTCGCCGCCCTCCTGAAGGAGAAAATGAGATACCCGTCCCACGTGAACCTGATCCTGCTGAACGAGGTGAAGGAGACCGGTCTTCGCCGTCCCGACAGGGCGCGCGCGGCGCGTTTCGCCAAAATGCTGAACGGCATGGGGCAGAACGCCACGGTGAGGCGGAGTCTCGGCGGCGACATCGATGGCGCCTGCGGACAGCTCAGGCGCGCCAGAGAGGCGGATCGCGCCGCGGAGGAAAACTTTACAAAAGAGTAAAAAAGTATTATAATATAGTGATCCACGACCGGCGCCGCGGAGACGGAGCCGTTCGGAGAAAGGGGTGGTTCGTATGATTTACTGCGGTAAGACCGACGTGGGCAAGCTCCGCGCCGTAAATCAGGACAACTTCATAATCAAGGAATATCCCGGCGACGTGACCCTCGCCGTGGTGTGCGACGGCATGGGCGGCGCAAACGGCGGCGCCACCGCCAGCGAAGTGGCGGTGGGTGCCTTTGTCGAATACGTCGACAGGTTCGGCGACAAGCTGGCCGCGCTCATCGAAGAGGGCTCGAGGGAGGACTTCTCCATGAACGCCGACACCAAGGAGCTGGATATCAGCGAGGGCTCCTCCATCCCCGTGATACTGACGGGGGCGGTGTCCGCCGCCAACGAGGCGGTCTTCTCGAAGAGCTCGGAGGACCCGGAGCTTCTCGGCATGGGCACGACTCTCGTTGCCACCGTTGCCTCCGGCAGGGATATCTACGCCGCCAACGTGGGCGACAGCCGGATGTACGTCATCACCGACGGCGGCATCAGGCAGATCACCCGCGACCACTCCTACGTCCAGCATCTGGTGGATCTCGGGAGAATGTCGCCGAAGAAAGCGAAGACCTCCAAAAGAAAGAACATAATCACCCGCGCAGTCGGTACCGAGGCGAAAGTCAAGACCGACATTTTCAGAGTCGACCGCGACAGGATGCCCGAGGACGACGGGAAGGTCTATATCCTTCTCTGCTCCGACGGACTGACGAACATGATGGAGACTCACGAGATCGCCGATATAGTCAGATCCGCCGGTGACGGCGGCGAGGACAAACTCGGCGAGGCGACCGACGCTCTGGTGGATCTCGCCAACGAGCGCGGCGGAGTCGACAACATCACCGTCGTCATCCTCTCTATGTGAAAGGAGGGACCGACGCGATGGAAAATTATGAAAAGTTTATCGGACAGGTGTTCGACAACAGATACAAGATCGAGAACGTGATCGGAGTCGGCGGTATGGCCGTGGTCTTCAAGGCCGTGGACCTGCTCATGAGGCGCATGGTCGCCGTGAAGATCCTCCGGGAGGACATCTCCGCGGACGAGCCGTCGGTACAGAGATTCGTCAACGAATCGAAGGCCGTCGCCATGCTCTCCCACCCGAATATCGTGAATATCTACGACGTGTCCGTCCGCGACGACGTGAAATACATCGTCATGGAATATATCGAGGGGATCACCCTGAAGAGCTACATCCAGCGCCGCCAGGTGCTGAGCTTCAAGGAAGTGGTGGGCTACTCGATCCAGATACTGAAAGCCCTGGAGCACGCCCATCAGAAGGGTATCGTCCACAGAGACATCAAGCCCCAGAACATCATGCTGCTGAAAAACGGCGTGATCAAGGTGATGGACTTCGGCATCGCCAAGCTTCCGAACACCGACACCGTCACCATGACGGACAAGGCCATCGGCACCGTCTACTACATCAGCCCCGAGCAGGCCAGCGGCGATCCCATCGACGCCCGCTCCGACCTGTATTCCCTGGGCGCCATGATGTACGAGATGGCCACGGGCTCCCTCCCCTTCGACGCGGAATCCCCCGTCTCCGTGGCGCTTATGCAGGTCAACGATACCCCCACCCCGCCGCGTGAGGTCAACTCTCACGT
>JAFWWR010000209.1 GCA_017518025.1 Clostridia bacterium | reverse complement strand
CACCTTCAAAGGCATTTTTGCTGCCGCGGAAATCATTCCGCGGCTTGTTTTTTATTATCCCGCGCTGTCAAGGAGGTTTTCGCGGTCGAACTGGAGAGTGTAGAGCCGGTAGTACCTGCCACGCTTTTCCAGCAGCTCCTGATGGCTGCCCTCCTCCACGATCACGCCGTCGGACAGAACGATAATATTGTCCGCGTGCTTGATGGTGGAAAGGCGGTGCGCCACCACAAGCATGGTGCCGATATTCCGTATCCGCTCCAGCGAATCCTGGATCAGCAGCTCGGTCTCCGTGTCGATGTTCGCGGTCGCCTCGTCGAGGATGATCACCGACGGTTTGTGGATAATTGTCCTTGCGAAGCTCAGAAGCTGCCTCTGTCCGGCGGAGAAGTTGTTGCCTCTCTCCCGGACCACCTCGTCGAGACCTTTATCCAGACGGTTTATGAACGTGTCCGCGTTGACGTAGCGGCACGCCGCCATGATCTCGTCATCCGTGAAGTCGTCGCGACGGAGCACGATATTGGACCGTATGGTACCGGAGAACAGGAACACGTCCTGAAGCATCTGCCCAAAGTGGGAACGGAGAGAGGAGATCTTTATCTTCCTCACGTCCACTCCGTCGATGAGGATCTGCCCCTTCTGTATGTCGTAGTTGCGGCAGATCAGCGACAGGATGGTGGTCTTCCCGGAGCCGGTGGCTCCCACGAACGCCACGGTCTGCCCGGCTTCGATTTTGAACGACACGCCCTTCAGTACCCACTCATTCTCTTTGTAGGCGAACCACACGTCGCGGAACTCGATCTCTCCGCGGATCTCGTCCATCTCCACGGCGTCGGGATCGTCCACCACGGTGGGCTCGATGTCCATTACCGTGAAGATCTTCTCAGCCGAGGCGAAGGACCGCTGGAGCATATCGAACTGCTCCGCCAGGTTCTGGATGGGGTTGAAGAACGACTTGATGTACATATAGAACGACACGACCGTGCCCGAGGTTATCACCTGCCCGAGGAAGGCGACGTCCTTTATGGCGCCTCTGGCGCCGAAATAGAACAGACACATGACGGAGGCGTTATAGAGGAAGTACACCAGCGGACGGAACACGCCGAAGACGACGAGGATCATCTGCCGCGCCTTCATGAGCCGCCGGCTTTTGACGAGGAACTCGTCCATCTTCCGTCCTTCCATGTTGAATATCTGCGTGATACCGATGCCGGACAGGTTTTCCGACAGATAAGTGTTGATGTCCGTGGTGGCGTCGTTGACACGCCGGTGCGCCTTCCGCGAGAATTTGCGGAAGATCACCGTGAACAGGATCACGAAGGGCACGAAGCACAGCACCATCAGCGTCAGGGCGTAGTTCAGCACCAGCATTGCGCCCAGCACTCCGAAAATGACCATGAAGTTCTTGACCAGAGTCACCAGGATGTTGGTGAACATATAGGAGATGTGATCCGGGTCGTTGGACACGCGGGTCACGAGCTTCCCCACGGGCATATCGGTGAGCTGCGCGTGGGAGAGGGACTCGATGTGCGTGAACACGTCCTCCCTGATCTGCGTCAGTATCTTCTGCCCCGTCTTCTGCAGGATGATCGCCTGCAGATAGGTGCAGACCATGCTGACGATGAGGATCCCGGCGTACACCGCGATCACGGTGAACAGGTAGGGAAGGGAAAATCCCGCTTTTTTCACCGTCTCCTCGATGTGACCCACCAGCATGGGAGACGCTACGTCGTAGCCGATGGAGAGGAGCATGATGAACAGAGCCAGAACGAACTTTCCGGCGTGGGGTTTCGCGTATCTCAGCAGCCGCTTTATGATCTCCCGGTCGCTCATATTCCGGTCGAAGCCCATGGTGTCGCGCTTGTTCTTCTCCAGGGCGTATGCCACGGAGAAGACCAGGGAGTACACGCCGATTATGGCGCCTACGATGAGCAGAGGAAGGTACTCATTCACGGTCCTCACCTCCTTCGCTCTCCAGCTCCTGGAGCCGCACCATACGGGCGTAGGCGGGACAGGTGCCGAGAAGCTCCTCGTGGGAGCCCACGGCGGTGACGGTGCCGTCGTCGATGAAGACGATCTTGTCCATCCCCTCGATGGTGGAGATCCGGTGGGCGATCAAAATGGTGGTCTTGCCGCGGCGGGTCTCGCGGAGGTTCGAGAGGATCGTCTTTTCCGTCCCGGTATCAACGGCGGAGACGGAGTCGTCGAGAATGAGGATGGGGGCGTCTTTCATCAGCGCCCGGGCGATGCTTATCCTCTGTTTCTGACCGCCGGACACGGTGACGCCTCGCTCGCCGAGGACGGTGGCGTATCCCTCGCTGAATTCGTCCACGTCGTCGTCCACGTCGGAGAGCTTCGCTGCCCGCACCACGTTTTCACGGTCGAATCCGCCGTCTATGCCGAAGGCGATGTTGCTCTCGATGGTATCGGAGAAAAGGAAATTGTCCTGCGGGACGTAGGCGCATCCCGCGCGAACGGATTTTATGGTCACGTCGTTCACGTCTCGCCCGTCGATGAACAGCATCCCGTCGCCCACGTTGTAGGTGCGGAGTATCAGCTCCACCACGGTGGACTTGCCGGCGCCGGTCTTTCCCACGAGGCCGACGCTCTCGCCGGCGTTGATCTTGAACGACATATCGTGAAGCGCGTCGTGCTCCCCGTCGGGGTAGCGGAACGACAGATTGCGGAACTCGATCTCGCCGCGCACCTCCGGAAGGGGCTCGGCGCCTTCTCTGTCGCTGACCGTGGGCTTCGCGTCAAGCAGCTCGCTGATCCTCTTCAGGGACGCCTTGCCGCGGGAGGTCATGTCTATGAGCTCGGAGACCGCCATCACGGGCCATACCACCGCGTTGAAGTATCCGATGAACTCCACCAGCTGGCCCGCATTGAACGTGCCCTTCCAGACAAGATACCCGCCGAAGCCCAGGATGATGCAGATCACGCTTTCCACGAAAAGCGTTACCAGTATGCGGAGCAGAACGGAGGCGCGGGTGTGCGCCACGTTGGTCTTTTCGTTGTTTTTGTTCAGCTTACCGAACGCCATCAGTTCGGCGGCTTCTTTGACGAACGCCTTTATCACGGCGATGCCCGAAAAACTCTCCTGCGCGAAATCCGACAGAGACGAAAACGCCTCCTGCCGCTTGTCCCACCTGACCATCATTTGTTTGCCCACCACGGTGGCGGATGCAAGAAGCAGGCACATCGGTATGAGGGAGAGC
Organism: Clostridia bacterium; assembly: GCA_017518025.1. Lineage (GTDB taxonomy): Bacteria > Bacillota > Clostridia > Oscillospirales > CAG-272 > RUG11130. The sequence goes on along the minus strand of JAFWWR010000209.1, from coordinate 909 downwards.
AGAGCAAGGATCCAGCTCATCCTCCACATTTTGACGATTGCCAAAGTCCCCATGATGAGGGCGTCGAAGAACATCATGACGCCCCAGCCGAAGCACTCGCGCACGGTCTCCAGATCGTTGGTGAACAGACTCATCATCGAGCCCACCTTGTTGACCTGATAATACTCGCGGCTCAGATCCTTCGCCGTGTCGAACATTTTGTTTCTGATGTGGGTCGATACCCTGATGCCGGAGCCGAAGAACATGATCCTCCACAGAAACCGTCCGGCGGTGATACAGACGATGATTATGATCATGGGCAGGCAGATCCTGTCCAGCACGAAGGTCATGTCGAAGGCGACCTTCGCCCCGTTTACCATTACGTAGCCGGTGTTCATGCCGTTGACGACCATCTGATACATATTCGGGATGATCAGCTGCAGATAGTCCACCGCCACAAGAGTCGCAAGACCGATGAGGAGCGGCAGCGCGTATCTCAGGTAATATTTGTTTATGTGTTTTCCGAATACCACGGCGCCTCTCCTTTCGTTTTGATTTCAGACCACGTTATGATACCATATCGCGGACCGTCTTTCAATAATAAAATTGTAAAAAATCCCGTTTTTACTCAAAAACGGGACCGGGTTTGCGCCCGGACCCCGTTTCAAAAGTCATTCGGTCCCGATCAGTTTTCGTTGATGTACCTGCACGCGGCCAGAGCCGCGGCGGAGCCGTCGGCCAGCGCGGTGGTGAGCTGGCGGACCCGCTTGGATCGGCAGTCGCCCGCCACGAACACCCCGGGAGTCCGCGTCGCGCAGTCCTCGCCGGAGTCGAAATAGCCGTAATCGTTCAGGTCCGCAAGATCGCGGAACGGCTCGTTCTCCGGAATGAGCCCGATGGCGACGAAAAGACCGTCGCAAGGTATATCTT
>JAFWWR010000208.1 GCA_017518025.1 Clostridia bacterium | reverse complement strand
TTATTCCCGAAAAATGTGTTCAATAACACATTTTTCGGGCAAACAGGAAGTATTTGAGCGTTTACCCGGGACAAACGCCTGTTTGTGGGGGTACGGGGGAGAAGTGCCCGAGCCCGTTTGCACGGCCTCTCCGTAGTAAACCGCACGCCGTTGGCGTGCTCTTTCAGTTATATTCGCCTGCGGCGAGTTATATTGCGGTGCAGTTATATTCGGCTTGCGCCGAGTTATTATGAGTGAAGCGAATAACAAGGTTCTGCCCATAGGGCAGGTTCTTATATTGCGCTCCGCGCAGTTTAACAGAAAAAAACGGACGCGAAATGTTTCGCGTCCGTTTTTCATCCTATTATTTCTTCTTGAACAGTCCCTTGATCTTGTTAAGGAATCCGCCGGCGCCGAGTTTTGTTTTGACCGCCTCGATGATCTTGTCGATCAGTTCCCTCGCCGCGTCGTTGCCCACGATACTCTTGACCACGGAGACCGGGTCCTTTTTGAACGCCTTAACCTTTGCCTTGTCGCCGGTTATCGCCGCGACTGCCTTTTCAATTTCAGCCTTGAAATCCATGATATATCCTCCTTATTATCCCGCGGCGCGGCCGCGGATCATTTATATTGCTCAACGGATCATCCGATAAGCTCGATCGTGTATCCCTCGGCTCTGATGAAGTCGATCAGATCGCCGATGATGGCGGCGTTGGTCGATCCCACGGTGTGAAACATATAGACGCATCCGTCGTGGAGACCGCGCTCCGCCTGGGACAGCGCGTCCGCGGGGGCCGCCTGCTCGTCCGGGTCATAGTCGTAGTACGTCCACGAATACAGCACCGTCCTGAGTCCCATTTCCTGCGCCAGCGCCATGTCCCACTCTGTCACCGTGCCGTAGGGCGGCCGGTAGCAGCTCATGTACTTCGCGCCGGGGACGCTCGCTTTCAGCAGGTCGTTGTTGGACTCCACCTCGCTCAGGAAGGTCTCCGCGTCCACCCGGGACATATTCTCGTGATTTCTTCCGTGGTTGCCCACCACGTGACCCTCGTCCACCATCCTCTTTACCAGATCCGGCGAGGATTCGATATACGCGCCGTTCAGGAAGAACGTGCCCTTTACGTCCTTTTCCTTCAGCACGTCAAGTATCGCCCCGGTGTAGCCGTTCTCGTAGCCGCAGTCGAAGGTGAATTAACACACCTTGCGGCTCTCGTCGCCCCGGTAGATCACGCCGTATTTCGCCAGCAGAGCCAGCGTCTCCGGCGACCGGTCGAACACCACGGTCACCGCGTCCGTTTCGGGATCGCGGTCCGTTTTTCCGCAGTACCAGGATCCGTTGTCGGGATCCCCCGCGTCCGGGAGGAAGTCCCGGCTCTTGTCGTCAAGGAACGAAAAATCGGTGATCTTCGTCCCGTCGGGCCGGGTGTAGGTCAGGTCCCCGCCGGCGGCGGAGCCGGATACCGCCGCCCATCCGGACGGTTCCGACGGCGTCGGCTCCGTTGCGGGAACGGCGCTGCCGGTTCCCGGCGCCTCGCCCGTGTTCGCGGTGTCCCCGCCCATGGGGATCCCCGCGCCCGAGGGCGACGGCCCCCGATCGCGCACCGAGCAGGACAGCAGCGACAGCGTCAGCGCCAGAAGAATCAGAATTGCAGAGATTTTTTTCATTACAGACGGGTCCTTTACTGATCGATCCTGCGGATCTCGTATCCCTGATCCCTGATGAAGTCGATCAGGTCGCCCAGCATCGTCGCGTTGGTGGTGGAGACCGCGTGGAGCAGATACACGCACCCGGGTCTCAGTCCGCTCTCGGCGTTCTGAAGCGCTTCCCCGACGTCCCACTGGTTGTCAACGTCGTAGTCGTAGTACGCGAACGACCAGAACACGGTGGTCAGCCCCATTCCCTGCGCCATGGCCAGCGCCCACTCCGAGGCGCCTCCCATGGGAGGACGGTAGTACACCATGTCCGGCGCGTCGGGGACCGCCGCTTTCAGCAGCTCCTCGTTGCCCAGGATCTCTTCGATGAACTGCTCGTCGCTCAGATCCGCCATGTTCTTGTGGCTGACGGTGTGGGTCCCCACAATGTGTCCCTCGTTAAGCATACGCTTCAGGAGGTCCGGAGCAGTTTTGATATAATCGCCGGTGACGAAGAAACATCCCTTTACGTTCTTCGCCGCCAGAGTGTCGAGGATCTGTCCGGTGACTCCGTTCTCGTAGCCGCAGTCGAAGGTCAGGTAACAGACCTTCTGATCGCTGTTTTTGAGATAAATTGCGCCGTATTTGTCAAGGAGATCCAGCGTTTCCTGAGAGCGCTCAAAAGTCGTCGTGATCTCGCCCGTCGCCGGGTCGTAGCTTGTTTTGCCCGGGTACCAGGTCCCCGTCGTCATGTCGGAGTCGGGGAAATACGCCCTCGACACCATATTGATGGACGCGAGATCGGCGGGTCGTGACACCTTGCCCGCCGCGGGAGCCGGTCCCGCCGGGGTGGTGCTCGCCTCCGTCGCGGGAGCCGTGTCTTTCGCCGTGTCGTCGGGGTTCGACGGTCCGCCGGTCTCCCTTTCGGACCCGCTGATGTCGATGGGCACCACGTTTTCCGCGGTGTCCTTGTCCCTCAGGGCGCATCCCGCAAAGCACGACGCGGTAAGAACGAGAAGAAGGACCGCGGATATGATCCTCAAAACGTTGTTTTTCATAAAACGCTCCTTTGGTTTTCCTTATTTCGTCAGTTTCCGGTCTCCGGGGCGGCGGCGGTCTCAGGCGCCGTCGCAGGCCCGGTCTCGGGGGCGGTCTCGGGGGCGGTCTCCGGGGCGGCGGCGGTCTCGGGGGCGGTCTCGGCGGGAGCCGGTTCCGCGATGTCGGGCACGTCTATGAGATCCTCGTGGACCGTCACCTGGTATTTCTCTTTCAGTTCGTTCAGATTATCTTCATACGCCTTGGATTTGAGCTCGTTTTCGATGACGGTCATCCAGGCGGGAGTGCCGACCGATTCCATATACATGATGTGCCAGCCGTAGGTGGTCTCGATCAGACCGTGGTCGCCCTCTTTTCTGTTCTCGTCGAACATCCAGCTCTTGAATTCCTCCACCAGACTGTCGTCTTTCGAGAACTCGTACAGACCGCCGTTGGTGTTCGAGCCCTGATCGGTGGAATACTCGGTCACGAGAGAGAGGAAGTCCTCCAGCTTTGCGCCGTCCTCCACCCACTTGTCGTAGACTTCCTTCGCCGTGGCCCCGTCGTCGTCAAATTTGTCTTTTCCGAACAGGATATGGCGGACCGACCCCGTCTGGGGGGATTCGTCTCTCGCGTGCTCCTTGACCAGCAGGTAGACGGTGACGGTGCCGGCTTCGTCGTCGGCCTCGATCCTCGTCTCGCCGGCCTTGGCGGAGAACGCCCATTTTGACGCCTCCAGATCCTCGGTATATCCCGCGCCCTCCGTCAGGGCGTAGGTGGCGACGGATTCCGCCTGAGACTCGTCGGTGCCGAGGACTTCGACCTCGTAATTATAGATATAGTCGTGGAACGCCTCTTCGCCGTCCACGGCGGCAAGCTCGTCCGCCGATGCCTTGATCTTCGTCAGCGCCTCCTCCCTCGCGGCGGGATCCTCCGCGTTATCCTCCGCAGGGGCATCTTCTTCGCCGGTTTCCTCCGGCTCGTCTTTTTTCAGCAGATTCGCGACTCTGAAGGTGTAGCTCATATACGAAACGGTCTCGTAGTTGAGCGGGTTCGCCTCGTAGACCGCGTTAAGGGCGGTCTCGCTGACGTCCACCGCGTCCACCACGCTCGCGACGTACTTTGAGGCGTAGGTCTCAAGCTCGAGGCATTCTCTCAGCACGTCCTCGGTCACGCCTTTGCCGAGAAGGTTCTCGTAGTATTCCTCGATCGAGACGCCCGCTTCCCCGGCGGAGGACTTGATGTTTTCGACGATGCCGTCTATGGTCTCCCTGTCGTCGTCATCGAGAGCGATGCCGGCTTCCTCTGCAGCTTCGCGGTAGAGAAGGCAGGTCTCCGCCTGCTCTTGCGCCATTTTGAGGAAATAATCGTACCAGGTCTCGACCCCTTCCTCGGTGCCCATGGTGAAGGGCTGATCCTTCAGGGGAGCCGAGGCGTCGAGCCCGAGATACGCCATCATCTCCGAGCCAAAGTAGCTCAGATAGCTCTGGTAGGTGTTCATGAACGCTTCGCGGAAGAAGAATGACATCACGGGGTTGCTGACGGAGTAGTTTTCCGTCTCCATGACGACAACGGCGTCCTGCGGGGCGCTCTTTTTATCGTCTTTCTTTCCCTCGTCTTTCTTCCCGCATCCCGCGAGGGCGGCGCAGAGCATCAGGATCGCCGTCGCCAGCGCCAGAGAGCGTAGGATCGTCTTTTTCATTTCAGTAGGGTTCCTTTCTTTTGACCGTTTTCTTCCCGGAGGGCCGGGACGGATACGTACTATATTTAGATTTTATTATAAATGGCGGCGCAAGTCAACAAAAATCCGTCGAAAGCCGGAAATTATTCTCTCACGATCCGCTTGGAGACTCTCACGGGTCTGCCGTCTCTCATGTAGACACGAGGCACCCGGGAGGTGACCGAGCAGACGAGCTCGTAGCCGATGGTTTCCGCCTGTCCCGCAACGTCGTCAGCGGAGATCGACTCGCCGCCGTCGCCGCCGAAGATCGTGGCGGCGTCGCCGACGGAGCATCCGGGGATCTCCGTCACGTCCGCCATGAACTGATCCATACATACTCTGCCCAGTATCGGAACGGAGACGCCGCGGATGATGACGCGGCCTCTGTTCGAGATGAGCCGCGGCACGCCGTCGGCGTATCCGGCGGAAAGCGTTGCGACGACGGTCTCCCGGTCCGTGACGAAGGTGCCTCCGTAGCTCACGGGGGTCCCGGCGGGGACGCGTCTCACACGGGTCACGTGAGTGCGGAGCGCCATGACGGGCTCAACTCCGCCTATGACGGAGAGATCCACTTCGTCGGAGGGCATGAGGCCGTAGAGTATGATGCCCGCGCGGACCATGTCGAACCGGCGGTCCATCTCGACGGCCGCCGCGCTGTTGCAGGCGTGGAGCACCGGAAGGGTGACGCCGCGTTCCCGCAGCCCCTCCGCGAAACGGACGAACAGACGCTCCTGGCAGAGCGCGGCCGTCTTGTCGGCGCTGTCGGAGGAGGCGTAGTGGGTGAACAGGCCCTCCACACGCATCCCCTGCATGGAGAAGAGCTCCGCGCACTCGGCGATCCCGTCGTCGTCCGGGGAGAAGCCCAGCCGAGTCATGCCCGTGTCCACCGCGGCGTGGACGGCGATCTCGCCGCCTGTTTTACTGCAGTATTCGGTGATGAGCCGCGCCTCTTCAATAGTCGACACGGTAGTCGCGACGTTGTATTTCTCAAGATCCGGCAGGTCGCCGGGGGCGGTGTGGCCGAGAACGAGGATCGGCGTTTCGATCCCGTTCTGCCTCAGCTGGACCCCCTCGTCCGTCATGGCGACGGCGAACAGGGCGGCTTTCCCCTCCAGCGCCTTCGCCACGTCGACGGAGCCGTGACCATAGGCGTCCGCCTTGATGACGGCGCAGACTCCCACGTTCTCCGGCTGGCGGGCGCGGACCTTGTCGAAATTGCGCTCCAGCGCGTCAAGATCCACCTCCGCCCAGGTGCGGAGCGAATCGAAAACGGCGTCCGGCAGATATTCTCTCATAAAGCAAATCCTCCGTCTGCGGCGATGACGCCGCCTGTTATGAACTTCGCGTCGTCCGACGCGAGAAACTGTATCGCTCCCGCCGCGTCGTCCGGCGTGCCCAGCCGGCAGAGCGGCGTTTCCGCCGCCAGCGCGGCACGGTCTTCCTCCGTGAGCGCGGCGATCATTTTGGTGTCGATGACCCCGGGGCACACGCAGTTCACCGTGATCCCCGAGGGGCCGAGCTCCTTCGCCAGCGCTTTGGTCATGCCTATGAGCGCGGCTTTGGAGGCGGAATAGTGGACCTCACAGCTTCCGCCCACCATTCCCCACACCGACGAGACGTTGATTATCCTTCCGCATTTGCGGCTTATCATATACGGCACGGCGGCGCGGGTGACTAGAAACGCTCCCCGCACGTTTACGGCGAAGGTCTCGTCCCACTCCGCGTCCGTGATGTCCTGAAACACCCTTTGCGAGGCGACCCCGGCGTTGTTTACCAGCACGTCGACGCCGCCGGACGTCTCCCCGATCACTCGGAACGCCTCTCTGACGGAGTCGCCGTCGCGCACGTCGATCTTCAGCGGAACGGCGCCCGTTTTGCGGCAGAGCTCCTCAGTTTTTTCCTTGCTTTTGCAGTACCCGGCGTACACTTCGTACCCCGCCGCGGCAAATCTCTCCGTCACGGCGGAGCCGATGCCCCCGCCGGCTCCCGTTATCAGAACAGTTTTCATATCATTCTCCCGTGATCACGCGTCTTTCATGTCCACCGTATCGCCGAGGGCAAGGGCGTATATCAGCACCTCGTCCGGCTCCCGTCCGAACAGCAGGGTCGCGGCTTCTCTGTAGTATCTGAGCTGGAGCGCGTGCCTCTCGCGCAGCTTCGCGACCCACGCGCCGGGATCCGCCCGGTCTTCCCTGCTCATATAGTCCGTTTTGTAGTCCGCCACCACCAGCTTGCCGTCCGCGTCCTCAAAAACGCAGTCGAACACGCCCTGGACGGTGATCTTCACGTCCTCCGCGGCGAATTTTGCCGCCCGTTCCGGGTCGGAGGTGAACTTTTCCGCCGGAAGGAGCACGTTGAAGCGGAATTCGCGCCACACGCGGCGCGCGCCGGCGATCCGGCGGAACAGCGGGCTCTTTTTGAATTTTTCCACATCCGACACGGACACGAGACCGGCGTCCCGCTCCGAGATGAAGCCGTTTTCCGTGAGGCGGGCTATCTCGTCCTCCGTCCGGCACGTCCCGAGACGGGCGAAATCGGCGAACTGGAGGAAACCGTGCGTGGCGACGCCGCGCTCGCGTCCCGTAACCGGGAGGGAGCCGGTCATGAACGACGGCACGGGCATGGGGCCGTCGCGCTTTTCTTCCTCTTCCTCTTCCTTCTCGAGGTCGGCGACGCCGTCCTCCGGGGAGAGCACGTCGGGATAGAGCCGGGAGACAGACAGCTTCGACGGGATCCCGCTGAGGAACGAATAGGGATACTGCGCCGCGAACCGCTTTTCGGCCGAGTCCACCAGCGCCGCGACCTTTTCGGGATCGGCGGAGGGCCCGTCTTCCGCGGCAGCGGCAGTCTCCTCTTCCGCCGGCTCGTCTTCTTCTTCGTCGGGGAGCACGACGGTATCGAGCGTGTAGCAGCCGTCCCGCCATCCCTCCAGCGACGCGAGGATGTAGTCGATCTCCGCCGGGAGGGTCATCATCGTGTGTCTGTCTCTGAACCTGGCGGCCCGGTCTGCCGATTGCATCAGGGTGTTTTCGGACCGCGTCGATCTCGCCACCACTATCAGCTTGTTGACCGCTCTCGTCATGGCGACGTAGATCAGCCGCATCTCTTCGTAGCGTTCACCGACGTGATCTCTGGCGTCGATCGCCTTCATCAGAGGGGTGACGTATTTTATCAATCCGCCGGGATCCGGCAGTCTCATCGCCCATCCCAGTTCTTTTCCGTGAACGATATCGTACCCTGTCGTCGAGTCGACGGCCCGGCCCGTCCCGCAGAAGAAGCAGACGGGCCACTCGAGTCCTTTGGATCCGTGGACTGTGATCACGGACACCCCCTCGCTGCCGCCGAGGGCGGATTTGAGGCCTCCGCCGAGTTTTTTGTCTTCAACACGGCAGAGGAATCCGTAAAGTCCTCCCCAGGAGTTTTTTTCGTAATCTCTCGCCATGTCCAGCACGGCGCGCAGATGTTTGTCTCCGTCTATGACGCCGCGGACTTCCGGAGAACGGACGATCCCGGTCTCCTCGAAGAGCCGTTCTATGAAAACGGCGGCGCCGAGAGATCTCTCCATCTCGCGGAAATACCTCATTCTGGCGCAGAACGCGGCGCATTTCGCGGAAAGGCCGCCCTCTCCGTCCTCGCTCATCAGAAGAACGGAGGAGAAAAGGGAGCCGTCCCGGTATTTCAGCCTGACCGTGGTCATCTCGTCAAGCGAGAACGAGAACAGAGAAGACATCATCACGTTGGCGAGCGGAACGTCCCGGTGGGGATTGTCCACCGCACGGAGCAGGTCCAGGGCGAACTCCACCTCGGGCCTGTCCGACAGCGAGACTCCGGCGGAGTCCGACACGGGGATACCGCGCGCCTTCAGCGCATTCACGAATCCCTCGACCTTGTCTTTCGCTTTCCTCAGGATAATGGCGAAATCGGAGGGCTTCAGCGGTTTTTCTCCGAAGGGAGCCGTGCCGAGCATCTCTTTTATGCGGTCAGCCACGTAGTCTTCCTCGGATGGGGATTTGACTTTCGTTTTGCCGCTGAAGAGGATCTTTACCTCTACGGGATCCTCCACTTCAGAAGCGGTGGCGGCGTGGAGCATATCTTCCTCGCAAAACGGCACCTCGCCGTCGCGGAACATATAGTCGCTGACGCGGTTGACGAACCTTACCACGGGGCGGGAGCATCTGAAGTTGTCGCTCATGAACACGCCCGCGTCCCGGGGCTCGCAGATGTCGTCGCCGTCTCCGTCCGCCGTCGGGACGGCGGGCCACTTTCTCCTGTATGTGGAGAAGATCTCCGGCTCCGCGCCTCTGAAGCGGTAGACGGACTGCTTGACGTCGCCCACGAGGAATCTTTCCGCTTCCGTTCCGACCGCCCGGAAGATATCGTCCTGCTGCGAGTTGGTGTCCTGGTATTCGTCAATGAATATGTATTTGTACTTCCTGCCGATACGGAGCGCCGCCTCGGTGGGCTCTCCGTCTTCACCCACCAGAAGGCGGTGGGCGACGGTTTCGAGGTCCTGGAAATCGAGTTTTCCCTGCCTCAGCTTCAGGGAGGCGTACTTTTTTCCGAAGAGTCCGAGAGCCCGGCTGACGGCGCGGAGCACACGGGCCGTTCTCTTCATGGAGTCCGTGATCTGCTCCTGCGAGGCGGTGAAGTAGTTGTCGCAGCAGGCGTCGACGTTCTTGCGCGAGTCTTTCAGAATGTCAGGGACAAGTTCGCTGTCCGGCGTTTTGTCTTCTGCTTTGAGCCTTCCCGTCGACGGCGAGGGGACCGATCTCAGCAGATCCCGGGTCCTGTCGTGATCTTTTTCCGCCAGCGCTTCGCGGAGCGATCTGAAATAATCCAGCAT
>JAFWWR010000207.1 GCA_017518025.1 Clostridia bacterium | reverse complement strand
GGGACGTCTCGTCTTTCCCCATCGCCACGGGGACGTACTATAAAGTCGATTACTCCCGAGGAGTTGATATATCCCGTTACGAAAACCTGCCCGTCCCCACGTCCTACATGGCGGCGAAAAGCGACTTCGACTTCGTCGGCGGCTACGACGAGGAAAAGCGCGCCGGTCTGCTCCACGTGGCGGACCACCATATCTCCCCCGGCAAGAAGCAGTGGACCTGGGGGTGCGGCGACTTCGGGAAAGCCTGGGACCGCAACCTCACCGATGAGGACGGCCCGTATTTCGAGCTCATGACCGGGTGCTTTACCGACAATCAGCCCGATTTCAGCTACCTCGGTCCCTTCGAGTCGAGGAAGTTCACCCAGTATTTCATGCCCTACCACGACATCGGCACGGTACACAACGCCTGCCGGGATCTCTCGCTCAACCTCGCCGTCGACGGGGGCGTCATAACGGTAAATCTCTACTGTTCCGGCGACCTCGGCGGGTGCGCCGTGAACGTGAACGGACGGCAGATCGGAAACGCCGACCTCCGCGCAGCGGAGACGTACGTTTTCACCTGCCCGGCGGACGGGCTCGCGTTCCGCGACGTCAGAGTGTCCGTCACAAAGGACGGCCGTGAGATTCTCGCCTTCGACGGAGGCGTCAAGGGGCAGGAGATCCCCTCTCCCGCGGTGCCCGCGCCTCTTCCGGAGGAGTGCGAAACGATCGAGGACTGCTACCTCTACGGTACCCACGTGGAGCAGTACCGCCACGCCACAAGGCGGGCGGAGGACTACTACCGCGAGGGACTCCGCCGGGATCCCTCTGACGTGCGGCTGAACGACGCCTGCGGAATGGTCCTTTTCAAAAAGGGACTGTTTGCGGAGAGCGAGCCGTTTTTCCGCCGGGCGGTGGAGAAGATCACCCGGTCGAACCCCAATCCGCCCACCGGAAAGTACCACTACGACCTGGGACTCTCCCTCTTCAGTCAGAACAAAATGAACGAGGCGTACGACGCGTTCTATAAGGCCACCTGGAACGCCGATACGCGCGGCCAGGCGTATTGTTACCTCGCCCTCACCGCCTCACAGCTCGGGAAGCGGGACGAGGCGGCACGCCACGCGGAGACCGCGCTGAAATACGCCCCGGACAACAGAAACGCGAAGAACCTCCGCGCTCTCCTCACCGGAGAGACGCCGGAGATCCCGGACGACGGCATCGATATCATGGCCATGTACCTCGCCGGAGAGGATATCTCCCGCCATATCATAAATCCCAATATGCTCATCGACCTGTCGCTGGAGATGTCGACGGCGGGATTTTACGCCGAGGCGGAAAAACTCCTTTCCCTCGACGGGAGCGGCTATCCGATGGTGGACTATCACAGGGCGTACGCCCGCGAGATGGCGGGCGGCGATCCTTCGGAATACCTCGCCCGGGCGGCGGCGGACGACCCATACTGCTGTTTCCCCAACAGACGGGCGGACATTCCCGTGCTTGAGTTTGCGACAAAAGAGAATCCCGCCGATTTCAAGGCGCCGTACTATCTCGGATGCCTCCTTTACGACCGGGAGCGCCACGGGGACGCGAAGGCGGCGTTCGAGGAATCCATCCGCAGGGGGGCGGACTTCGCCACACCGTACCGGAATCTCGCTTTGCTGCTCTACAACGCGGATCACGACGGAGACGGCGCGCTCCGCATGATGGAGAAGGCGTATTCCCTCGATCCCTCCGACGCGCGGATCCTCTACGAGCTGGATCTGCTGAAAAAGCGGCTCGGAGTCTCGCCGGAGGAACGGCTCGCCTTCCTCGAAGACCGGCTCGACAGGGTCGAGGGGCGCGACGACCTGTACCTCGAATACATAACGCTGCTGAACCTTTGCGGCAGGTACGATGAGGCGCTGGAGCGGATCCTCGGCAGGCGCTTCCACCCCTGGGAAGGGGGCGAGGGCAAGGTGCCGGAGCAGTATCTGTTCTCAAATATCGCCGTGGCCCTGCGGGACGGGAGCGCGGACAATCTGTACGCTACCTTCACCTATCCCGAGTCTCTCGGAGAGGGAAAGCTGTTCGGCGCCCAGGAAAACAGACAAAACTACTACCTCGGGCTCGCCCTTGAGGCGGCGGGCGACCTGCCCGGCGCGAGGGAGAGGTTCCTCGCCGCGTCGGAGGGCATTTCGGAGCCGGCGTCGGCGGTGTACTACAACGACCAGCCGCCGGAGACGATCTACTATCAGGGAATGGCGCTGAAAAAGCTCGGCGACGCGGCGGGTGCGAACGAGAGGTTCGACAAGCTGATTCGCTACGCCGAGACGCACGCGGACGACGACGTGAAGATCGACTACTTCGCCGTGTCGCTGCCCGACCTGCTCGTGTTCGACGACGATCTGAACCGCAGGAACAGAGTCCACTGCGCCTTTATGAAGGCGCTGGGGCTGGCCGGGAAAGGCGAGAACGAGGCGAGCCGCGAGGCGTTCCGCATCGCTCTCTCGGAGGATCCGAACGCCTTCGCGCCCCGCACCCACATGAAACTGATCTTCGGAGAAATATAAAAACAAAGGAGCGACGTATGGACACGAAAAAGCTTCATTTTGACGAAACAATAGAATACTGGGACGACGGTCTGCCGCTGGGCAACGGCGACGTCGGCTGCCTCATCTGGAACACCCCCGACAAGCTGAGATTCAGTCTCGACAAGGCGGGAATCTGGGACTGCTCGGGATCTCCCGAGGAGCAGGAGGGCTTCACCTGGGCTAACCTGAAAAAACTGGTGGCCGAGGGGACTCAGCGGGAGGTCGAGCGCATCTTCGAGAACTGCTACGGCAAGACCACGCCGACGAAGCTCCCCGCGGGCAAGCTGATCCTCGATCTCGGAGTCACGGGCAACGCCGTGTCGGAGCTCGATTTCATCACCGCCGAGGCGACGGTGGAGGCGGAGGGCGTTCATCTGAGATCGTTCCTCCACGCCACGGAGAGCTACGGCCTCATCGAGATCGACAGGACCGGCGTCGGGATGCGGATCGAAAATCCCGAGTTCGGCAAGCCGGGGGACCCGCCGGCGCCTCCCGGGGCCGACTCCGACTCCGTGAAGAATCTCCATTATCCCCCCGCCCGCACGTACGACACGGCACGTGACGGCGCGCGGCTCAGATACGTGGTCCAGGAGACGAACGACCGCTTCTACGGCATCGTCACGGCGACGAAGGAGGAGGGCGGCAAAACGCTCATCGCGTTCACCGTCGGCGTGGGAAAGAAGGACGACTTCGTCGAAAAATGCGTCTCCGACGTGCTCTTCGCCCTCCGCGAAGGGTACGACGCGGCCGTGCTCTCCCACCGCGCGTGGTGGCGCGGGTACTGGGACAGGAGCTCCATCGAGATCCCCGACGAATTCGTCGAAAGACAGTGGTATTTCAACAACTACCTTCTTGCCGGATGCTCCCGGAAGGGCGGCTATCCCATGCCGCTCCAGGGCGTGTGGACCGCCGACAACGGCCTGCTCCCGCCCTGGAAGGGGGACTACCACTCCGACCTCAACACGCAGATGTCCTACACCAGCTACCTGAAGGCGAACCGGCTGGAGCAGGGCGAGTGCTTCATCGACTACCTTCTCGGCCTCGCCGAGGTGGGGCGTTCCTTCGCCCGTCGGTTTTACGACCTGCGCGGTATCTGCCTGCCATCCGTCATGGATATCGAGGGCCGCGCTCTCGGCGGCTGGAGCCAGTACTCCTTCGCGCCCACGAACCAGCTCTGGCTCTGTCAGATCATGGCGCGGTATTACTACTTCACCGGCGACAGGGAATACCTCGGTAAGATCTTCCCGTACATGAAGGAATGCGGGACCTTCCTCCTCGATATGCTTGAGGAAAAGGACGGCGTGCTGAAGTTACCGCTCTCATCCTCTCCCGAGCTTCACGACAACCTTCCCGAGGCGTGGGTCACGCCGAATTCCAATTACGACCAGGCGCTGATGCGGTGCTTCGCGGAGGATATGATAAGACTTTCCGCGGAGTTCGGCGACACTGAGACGGAAAAACTCTGGCGAGGTGCCCTCGACAAACTGGAGCCCCTCGCGGTGGACGACCGTGGCGTGCTCATGATAAGCCCCACGGAGAGCACTACGGAGTCCCACCGGCATCACTCTCACTGTATGTCGATCTACCCGCTCAAAATGCTCGAATACACCTCGGAGGAGAACAGGCGGATCATCGACTGTACCATCGCCGACATCGAGAAAAACGGCACCTCCTGGTGGGTCGGCTATTCCGTGGTGTGGATGGCGGAGCTTTATATCGCGGCGGGCCGCGGCGACGACGCTTTGCGGCTGCTGCGCTCCTTCTTCACGGACAACTGCACGAAAAACGGCTTCCACGCCAACGGCGACTATATGCTCCGGTCGGACTACCACTGGAAGTACCGGCTGTTCACTCTGGAAGGGAACTTCATCGCCACGGACGCCATTCAGGATATGCTCATGTACAGCGAATGGGGACGGCTCCGCGCTTTCCCGGCAATGCCCTCCGGCTGGCGGGACGCGGGATTCAAGTCCTTCCGTGGATTCGGCGGGATCCTCGTTGACGGCGAGATGAGGGACGGGGTACTGACCCGCCTCGTGATCCGCGCCACGAAGGACGCCACCGTGCAGGTGCTGAACGACCTGTCGCACCTCCGGGGCGCCTTGACGCCCGACAAGGACGGCAAAATCACCCTCCGCGCCGGCGAGACCGCGACGTTTGAATAAACAAAAAAAAGGACCGGCGGCCGCCCAATGTCAATGAGTTAAGGATAATAAATATCTAACAAAAAACTCCCGTCAATTTTTGAGTGACTCAAGAATCGACGGGGGCTTTTTTAAAATCTGAAACGCTCTTTCTTCAAAATGGAATAATACTCTCTGAATACGGTTAAAACAAACTTACCGATCTATTCCCAACACTCGCGGATATGATCCCTCAAAAAAAGCTCGTATTGCCAATCCGGTCCGTTGAATAATAACTCCAACAGGGTTTCTCGCAAGTCGTCTTTTTTCATTTTAGAAACGTAGTCAACTACCAGTTTTTGAAGCTTCTCCTGCCGCTTCTCCTCTTCCTGCTCTGCTTGCAGGACGTCATTATAAAACTGCTCGGCTTCCTCGGGAAACACGGCAAAATAGAGCGCTACCATATGCTTGCATATTATCCGTTTTCCATTCGCATGAGGACAATTGCATTTGGAAGTGCGGGGCTTATCAAGGTTGATTTCAATGTCGTAATCAGTCCCGCTGCCACTTACCTTTCCGGCATAAGTATGATCATTTACCTTTTTATAGTTCAATACTCTTTTCTTCGCGAAGTAATCATATCCGCGCCATGCTGATGCACTGCTTGCAAGTTCAATCAATCCCATTTTCTTTCCTCCTCGGGTGTTGGATCGGGTTACTGCTTCCGATTCGATTATAACACGTGAGATGCCAATTGGCAACATAATTCGTGGTTAAAAAGATACCGGCGCAGTTTAATTGATGTCTTTGCCTGATTTATAACCGTAAAGCATATTAAATTGTGAAAAAGGCGACTTCAGTTCGTTAGCATTTTACAAAAAAACAAGTATAACTATTGACAAATGTGTTACAATGTAATACAATAGTAGCAGGAAAACAAAAGGAGGCATTATAGTATGGCTACGATCACTGCAAGAGTAGATGAAAAAACCAAACTTCAAGCCGAAGAAATTGCGGACTCGATCGGTTTGAATTTGAGTTCGGTTATCAATGTATTTGTCAACAGATTTGTTGCGGAAAGGGGTTTTCCTTTTGCTGTCTCAGATCCGAAAACTGTTCAGATGTTCAACAGAACCGAACTGACCGAGACGGTTTCAAGAGCAGTTAAAGAAAGGCGAGACGTTCCCAAAGTGCCGAAGTCCTTTTATGTTCTTCCCGGAACAGACGCCGATGATTGAGGAGTACCCCTATGCCGAGACTTCTTGTGTTTGCGGGCCCGAACGGTTCGGGGAAAAGCACAATCACCGAAAGAATCAGAATAATCGGGAAATATGTTAATGCTGATGAGATAAAGAGACAGCTTGATTGTTCGGATTTGGAGTCAGCTGTTGTTGCTGAAGCGACAAGAGAATATCTTTTGAAAAACAAAAAAGATTTTACTTTTGAAACAGTTCTTTCCACTTCGAGAAATATCGACTTGATGGAACGTGCAAAAGCGGCAGGGTATCAGGTTGTATGCATCTATATTTTAACGAAAAACCCGGAAATCAATATTTCAAGAGTCAGAAACAGAGTTAAAAACGGAGGACATGACGTACCCGATGAAAAAATACGCGAGAGATTTATC
>JAFWWR010000018.1 GCA_017518025.1 Clostridia bacterium | reverse complement strand
CACATACCCTCGCTGTGGTTCACAATGGAAGGCGTATCTCCGAAGTACAGAGTGGACTACATGGACACGCTGTCCACTCTTTACAAAAAGCACTTCTGCGACAGAGTCGGCGAATGGTGCCGCGGGCGCGGAGTGGATTATATCGGCCACGTCGTCGAGGACTACGGTCAGCATCTGAACACCGGAAGCGGCGGTCACTTTTTCCGCGCCCTCGACGGTCAGAGCATGGCCGGCGTCGACGTGGTGCTCTGCCAGATCGTTCCCGGAATGACCGATCACGCAAACTCCTGCCCCTGCTGGTACGATATCGCCGATCCCGATTTCTTCCACTTCGGGCTGGGTAAGCTCGCCGCGTCTCACGCCCATATCCAGCCGTCGAAGAAAGGCCGCGCAATGTGCGAGATCTTCGGCGCCTACGGTTGGGCGGAGGGGCTCAAAATGATGAAATGGCTCGCCGACCATATGCTGGTGCGAGGGCTCAACTACTTCGTCCCTCACGCATTCTCAGCGAAAATGCCGGACGAGGTCCCGCCGCAGTTTTCGGGCGCCGGACACAATCCGCAGTTCAGGTACTTCAGGCAGCTGATGGAATACATGAACCGGGTCTCGACCGTCACCTCCGGCGGAAGGCACGTTTCCACGGCGGGGATACTCTATCACGCCGAGGCGGAATGGTCCGGCGGCCAGTTCATGGAATTCGAGAAAGTCTCCAGGCACCTGACGGAAAATCTGATCGACTACGACATCATTCCGTCGGATTATCTTATGGACGCGGGTGCGGACTGCGGCAAAATGACGCTGAACGGCAACAAATACGACTGCTTTATCGTGCCCTACAGCGAATACCTTTCAGAGAGAGTCGTGAACAAGCTGAAGGGCCTCGCCGGAGAGGGCATCGACGTGGTATTTGCGGACTGGGTGACGGAAAAGACGTGCGAAGGCGGAAAAGCGGAATTCGGTACGGAACATATAAACGCAGTCGCGCTTGACGACATCGCCGGATGGATGAGGGAAAGAGGATACTTCGACGTATCCGCGGGCAATGACGAGAGGTTCCTGCGGTTCGATCATTACGTATCGGACGGCGCGGACGTGTATATGATGACCAACGAGGCCGTCGACGGCACCGTTGACACGGATCTCCGGCTCTCCGCTTTCAGCGGCGGCGAATACACCGTATATCTTCCCTACGAGAACACGGCGGAAAGACGCGAATCGACTGACGGCAGCGTTCACGTAAAACTTGAACCGTACGGATCCGTCATGTTAATCTTCGGGATGACCGGGGGAGAGATCAAAGCCGCAGAGCCGCACGAATTTGTCAAAGAAACGGAGATCGGCCCGGGCTGTTCCCTCTCTCTCTGTACCGCCGAAGAATATCCTGTGTTCCGCGACAAAAGGCGGCTTGACAAGTTTATCAACGTAACGTCGAACAAAGAAAATCCTCGTTTCGGCGGATTCATGAGATATGAATTCACCTTTGACGCGGAAGTGACAAACGGACGGAAATACAAACTTGATCTCGGTTACGTCGGCGAATCTGCCGAGGTGGAACTGAACGGCGAAAACTGCGGGGCGAGGATCATCCCCCCCTACGCGTTCGACGTAACGGGAAAACTGAAAGCTAAAGAAAACAAGCTCGTTGTGACCGTCGCAAATCATCTCGGATACGAGCAGCGAGACCTTTGCTCCAAGTATCTGCTGATGGAGCCGTCGGGTCTTCTCGGTCCCGTGAAACTGATAGAATTTGACTGATTTGAAAGGAACGTACCTTATGAGCGACGTGAGATTCGGGATCATCGGGACCGGTATGATCAGCGGAATGTTCTGCGACGCGGTGAAAGAGACGGACGGAGCGTCCGTCTGCGCCGTACTGTCCCGGTCGGCGGAGAGAGGCGCAGAGTTCGCCCGGGAAAACCGCCTCGTATGCCCTGTTTTCACCGACTTTGAAGAATTCGCCGTGTCGGGGATCGACGCCGTTTACGTGGCGTCTCCGAACTGTCTGCACATGAAGCACACCGTCGATTCGCTCGAGCGAGGGCTGCACGTTCTGTGCGAAAAGCCCGTCGCGTCAAACGCCGGCGAATATGATGAAATGCGTCGCACAGCGGAGAAAAACGGCAAAGTCCTGCTTG
>JAFWWR010000017.1 GCA_017518025.1 Clostridia bacterium | reverse complement strand
TCTACGGCTGCTCCGGCCCCTCCGGCGGATTCGGCTCCTACAGCGAAAACTACAACGAGAACAACGGCTGGGGTCAGGGAGGCATCCTCTCCTTCTACGCCGCTCTCGTCAAGTACCTTGAGAATACCGCGCTCTGATCACGCGCAAAAGGAGTAGATCATGAAAAAAACAAGACTCGTATCCATCATCCTCGCATCGATCCTTCTTCTGATCGCAACCCTGCCGGCTTACGCCGACGGCGGCTACGCGGACGTGAAAGAGAAAAGATGGAGCTATTCCGCCGTCATGTACGTCACCGAAAAGGGGTACATGAAGGGCGTGACGGACGACCGTTTCGACCCGGCGGGCTCCATGACGAGAGGAATGTTCGTCACGGTGCTTTATCGGAGAGAGGGATCCCCCGAGGTGGAATACCGTCCGGATTTCACCGACGTCAAATCGGGGAAGTACTACTCTAAGGCCGTCATCTGGGCGAAGGATAACGGCGTCGTCACCGGCGTCAGCGACACGAAATTCGACCCGGACGGCAAGATCACCCGGGAACAGCTCGCCACGATGATATTCAGATACTGCACCGTCAAAAACCTCTACGTGGACGAGCGGGGCGACGTGACGTTCTTCTCGGACGGCGGGAAGATCCACTCCTACGCCGGCGACGCCATGAGCTGGGCGGTGGAGAAAAAGCTCATCAGCGGCGTGACGAAGGATACGCTCGATCCCCGCGGGCTCGCCACCCGCGAGCAGGTGGCGACCATCCTCAAGAGATTCGACGAGACGGATATCATGTCCCTCGCCGACTACTACCGCCCCTACGTGGAACAGATGGCCGACCACGCGGAGGTCATGCTGAAGGACGCCGCCCGCGCTCTCGAGGAGAACCCCGATTACACCGCGTTCCTGTCGTTCCGCTACGGGATGCTCGCTCTGGCGCTGATCGAATGCGACAGAGTGGACGCCGTCAAGGAGTACGTTGACCTGTGGCTGAACTACGCCCACCGGGACCAGGTCCGCCCCTGCGATCCCGGTCTCGTCGGTTACGCGGTGCTCGATCTGTACGAGCGCACCGGCGACGAGAAATACGCCGACCTGTGCAGGGAGTTCCTGGCGTCGTTTGACACCTGGCCCTGCGACCGGTACGGCGAGATCAAGTACGACGACAGTCCCGACCATCAGGATATATACGTTGACGGCACCGGCATGGTCACGCCGTTCCTGGCACGTTATGCCGCCGTCTTCGGCGACGAGGAGGTGCGGAAGACCGCCGCTCTCCAGGTGACGAACTACCTCAGAATGGGCGTCGACCCGGCGCGCCATCTGGCCTACCACGGATATTCGAGCGGCGTGTTCGCGGGAGAAATCGGCTGGGGCCGCGGCACCGGCTGGCTCATGCTGGCGGTGGGGCCCGTCATGTGCTACTGCAACGACGAGAACGCCAACGCCCAGAGCGAAAAGTTCATCGAGTGGACGTTCAAGTATCTCAAACCGGAAAACAAGTTCGGCTGGACCCTGTCCGAGCGTGACGCGCCCTCCGACACCTCCGCCACGGGCATGATCCTGTGGGGCGTCATGAAGGCGAAGCAGGCGGGGCACGCGACCTGCGTCAGCGACGAGACGCTCCGCGCCGTAGCGAAAGCGGGGCTTACGGACGTGTACGACGGCGTGATAAAGGGCGCCTCCGGCGAATCCGGCGGCTGGGGCTCCTACAGCGAAAACTACGACGAAAACAACGGCTGGGGCCAGGGCGGCCTGCTGTCGTTCTACGCGCTGTATCTGAAATACCTCGAAGAAAACTGATAAAAACAGGGGCTGTCGCTTTAAGCGCAGATCGAAAAAGCATGGGTCTTGAATTGATTTGATATGACAAAAATCCGTAGGTTTCAACTTTTTAAGGTGAAAATCCTGCGGATTTTTCCATTTTTGTATGCTTTTTCTATCGCCGTTTTTGCCCCTCGACGTATTTGAATACGCCTGAGGGGCAAAGAACGACGAT
>JAFWWR010000206.1 GCA_017518025.1 Clostridia bacterium | reverse complement strand
TACCGCTCTATTTTCACTTTGTCAATGTACAACGCCGCCGACGAGGGTGTACAGTTTTGAGCGACGGCACTGTTCAGTTTACAGCGACGGAGGTGTTCAATTCACAACGGCCGAGGTGTTCAACCTCGCCGCCGTATTCACCCAAATCTTCGTCGGTCAAGTCAAGATACGCTTGCTCTGTGACCTGTGCGCTTGAATGACCGAGTATGCGGCTGAGGGTATATAGATCCATTCCGTTCATCAGGCAGCGTTTTGCAAAGTTGTTTCTGAGGCAGTGCGGAGTGTATTCTTTTGAAAGACCTGCCCTCTCAACATAGCGCCTGAAGTTCGTCTCAAAAGGAGAGACGTCTATATGATTGCCCGAACTTTTCACAGGAAACATATAGTCGCTTTCAACGTAGCGATCCTTAAACTGCAGCCATCGGCGCAGCACCCTCTCCGTTTTTTCGGAGAAATAGACGGTTCTGTTGTGACGTCCTTTCGTGATTTCTGCGCGAAGATAAACTTGCTGTCTTGCGAGATCAATGTCCGTCACTAAAAGACAAGAGCATTCTCCGAGCCGCATACCGCTGTCTATCATCAGCATTATCATTGCAAAGTCTCTGTGTTCTGAGAAATACGATTTATCGAGGCATGAAATCAGCTTTTTGAATTCTTCATCGTTCAGGTATTCTTTTGGCTTCCGTTCCTGCTTCAGCTGCCTGATTTTCTTCATTGGACTTTTGTTTATCACGCATTCGACATCAAGCCAATTAAAGAACGCGCGGAGATTGCGAATGTAGTTGTTTATCGTGCAGACGCTTATCGGATTTCTGAAATCCCGCCTTCTGTTGGGGTAATTCTTGGTTATTGATTTATCGTCGCAGCAGAAGGTGTATTTCCCTCTCTCTTGGAGATCGTTGATGTACCGTCTTATAATTCCCTCGGATACCTTGTCGACGGTTTCAATATCCATCTGCTCAACGCACCATCTCTCGAACAGCCGCAGGGTTTGCTCATAACTGTTCATCGTTTTCTTTCGTAACTGTTGGCTGTGGCAGAAAATCATATATTCACTTATCTGCCAATCAAAGCTGAGATTCAACATGAAATACCTCCTGTTTATCGGTTTGATTACGAGTCAATAAACAGGAGGTATTTATAGCTTTGGCAAAAAAAGTTTATAGCTTTAACAGCGCTTTTTCATATGTACTTTCATAGAGTTTATAGCTATCCGCTTTTTTCGGCAGCCGCCGCAGCCCTTGAAATATAAGGGGAAAACGAGCCGTTATTTTATCTTATACCTCAGTCTCAGATTATCCGCTATCATCGCGATGAATTCCGAATTCGTGGGTTTCCCGCGGCTGTTCTGGATGGTATAGCCGAAGTAGGAGTTCAGCGTATCCACGTCGCCGCGGTCCCACGCCACCTCGATGGCGTGGCGTATGGCGCGTTCCACCCGGGAGGTAGTGGTACTGTACTGTTTTGCCACGGAGGGGTAGAGCACCTTTGTCACCGAATTGATGATATTACTGTCGGACACGGTCATGAGTATCGCCGTACGGAGGTACTGATACCCTTTTATATGCGCCGGCACGCCGATCTGGTGGATTATCTTCGTCACCTGCGTCTCGATATCGGGTCCGTCGTCCCCGGACCGTGCCGTCCCACCGTCCGCGCCGCCCCGTATTATCCCGCGATTCTTGCAGATCGTCCCGATCCCGTCCGCCAGCGCCGAAAAATCCACGGGCTTCATGAGGCACAGATCCGCCCCCGCCCGGTTTGCCTCCGCGAAGACACGCTGACCAGCCGCCGGCACCGTCAGAACGAACGCCGGCGCGGCGCCGCCGCGGGATTCCCTGCATTTCCGTATCAGCTCCGTCCCGTCGATCCCGCCGAGCCACATATCGCATATAAGCACGTCGAAGGAGCCGTTTTTCAGCATCCGCCACGCGCTCTCTCCGTCCGCCGCCTCCATAACGGACGTAAATCCGCGCCCGTTCAGTATTTCCCTGCAGTTTCTGCGCGCCTCCGAGTTCTCGTCCGCGATCAGTATCCTCACTTTATCAGCCATTTCCCCTGCCTTCTCCTTTCGAATCCTTTTCATATCTCTCCGCGTCCCGCTTCGTGACGCTTCTTTGATTTCTTCCATATTTTACCATATTTACCAATTCGTTGCAATAGCAAACCGAAAGAAATAATAAACAAAAAAACCGCCTCCCGATTGGTAATAAATGACAATTATCAATCAAGAGGCGACGTTTTTCGCCGCCGGTCGCGGAACGGCGCGGTTTTACGACTCCGCGCCGTCAGAAATACCTGTGCGAGGTCAGGATCTGCCCGTCCCTTATTTCCACGATGCCGTAGGAGGAGGGGTAGCCGTGGCCCGCGGTGCCGGGGTTGAAGATCCGCAGGATCTCCCCGGAGGGCAGGACTTCCGACGTGTCCAGAGGCCGGTGGGTGTGGCCGAACAGCAGGAGCGCCGCTCCCGCTTCCGCGGCGCGGGCGACCGCCTTCGTGACGGACGATTTCACGCCGTAGCGGTGACCGTGGGTGCAGAGGATCCGCACGCCGCCGAACTCCGCGATCCGCTCCGAGGGGTAGTCCTGCGGCGCGAACGCGGAGAAAAAGTCCTCGAAATTGCCGCTGACGGCGATGACCGCCGCCCCCTCCGGGACGGCGCATCTCATAAGATCCCCCGCGCCGTCGCCCAGGTGGATCACCGCGTCCACGGTGCCGCGGTGCTCGGCGAGAGCCGTCTCCATTTTGTCCGTCACTCCGTGGGAATCGGAAAAGACGAGGATCTTCATTCTGAACACTCCTTCCGGTATTGTGTGACCTCCCCGCCACGCCCGTCATATACTGACACAAACGGAAGGAG
>JAFWWR010000205.1 GCA_017518025.1 Clostridia bacterium | reverse complement strand
CTCCGGCAGAGAGGTGTTCATCTCAGTGGAGCCGTTCAAGTCGTTCTGGCCCGCCGAGGAGCGCCACCAGGACTATCACCTGAAAAACCCCGAGGAGTTCGAGCGAGAGCTTGAGACCTCCGGAAGAAAAGAGCGCCTGTCCGGCGCAAATCAGTAAAAATCAGCCCCGCGGCAGTGCCGCGGGGCTATCCTTTTATTCAAATATAATCCGTTCGATCTCGTCCGTCGAGGAGACGGAAAACTCCCGCCCCTCGTTCAGCGTGACCTCGCTGTTCAGATACCCCCAGTCGACGATCACGCAGTCCAGCCCCGCACGACGCGCCGTCTCCAGGTCCACCCCGGAGTCGCCCACGTAGAGGGTCCGCTCCGCGGGGATCCCGATCTCCCTAAGGATCTCGAACACCCCGTCCGGCGCGGGCTTTCTCGGTACCCCTTCCCTCTCGCCGTGAGCCAGATCGAAAAGTCCGGGGAAATACTCGTCGCACAGGGACCGCGCCGCCATGTCCGTCTTGTTCGAGAGCAAAGCGCGTTTCACGCCGCTCTCTCCGAGCTTGTGGAGCAGCTCCGTGATCCCGTCGTAGGGCTTCGTGCTGACGTCCAGATGCGAGAAATAATATTCGACATACGTCTTATACATTTCGGCAAGAGTCTTGTCGTCCGTCCCCTCCGGCGCGCCGCGTTTGAGCAGCATTTTCACGCCGTTGCCGATGTAGCTTTTCACCTCGTCACGCGTATGTTCGGGAAAACCCTGTCCGCGGAGAGTGTGGTTCAGCGCCGCGGTGAGGTCGCCCAGCGTGTCCAGCACCGTGCCGTCCATATCGAATATCACAAGGTCGTATTTCATTCTTCCCTCCCGTTGTCCGTCTGCGCGAGCTCGAACCAGAACGTGCTTCCCTCGCCCTTGCGCGATCTCACGCCGAATTCCGCGCCGTGGAGGATCAGGATGTTCTTCACGATGGAGAGCCCCAGTCCCGTTCCCGCGCCGGTGCGGCGGTGGAATTCCTTCGATTTGTAGTATCTGTCCCAGATAAGCGGCAGTTCCTCCTCGGGGATGCCGTCTCCGGTGTCCGTGATCTCCACGCGCACCCTGCCGTTCCGGGCCGTCTGGCGGACAAAGATCTTTTTGTCGTCGCCGGTGTAGTTCACCGCGTTGTTCAGCAGATTATAGAGCGCCTCTCCGATCCGCATCCGGTCGGCGGTCACCTGGCCTCCGTCGCATTCCGCCGTGATAGAGTAGCCCTGGGGGCCGTACACGGCGGCGTACCGTCTCACGGCCTCACTTACCGCCTCGCCCATATCGAAGGTCTCGGGGCGGAGCGTCACCGCGCCGTCGGAGAGCTTCGAGGACTCGAGCATATCGTTCACCAGAGTGGACAGAGTCTTCGTCTCGTCGATGACGGTCTGTATGTTTTTCGCCGTCATCTCCCCGGGGATGTCGCGCATGATCTCGGAGTACCCCGAAATGATGGTCAGGGGAGTCCTCAGGTCGTGGGACACGTTGGCGATGAGGTCGCGCCTCATCCGGTCTGTCTGCCCCATCTCCCGGGCGGCGAGATTCAGCGTTTCGGCAAGCTCGTCCGCCTCCCGGTAGCCGCCGCCTCCGAATCTGACGCCGTAGTCGCCCGCGGCGAGCCGTCCCGCGCCGCCGCTCATGCTGACGATAGGCCGCGACAGCCGCCTTGAGAGGATCAGCGACAGGATCGCCGCCGCCGCGATGACGAACCCCGTGACGATGAGGGTGATGATCCTGAGAGTCGCCTCGGTCGACGCCAGCGGCCGCACGAAGGTGTTGAGAACGATGAGCGTCTCGCCGCCGTCGCGCTCCGTGAGGTAAGCGAAGATCATGCTCTCGCCGTTGTCGGCGTCCGGGGTCTTTCCTTCTCCCGGCACGTCCACCTTGACGGTCTTTCTCGCCTGCCCGGTCTCACGGGCCTCCATGTACAGGTCGTACACAAGCGAATCCGACGAATAGCTGTGGATGAAGCACACGGGATTCATCACGTTGTGCCACTCGGCGACGCGAGTCTCCCCGGCGGGCCCCACGGTGAACACGGAAACACAGATGTTATACTTCCTCCCGAGCCGCTCGCACTCCCTTTCGAGGGAGTCCGCGTCGCATTTCTTGAGGGAGGCGGCGCACTTTTTCACTTCCGTCGTGCGGACCGATCTGTAGAGTGGACCGAACAGAAACGACTGAAAGAGCCACATTACGAGCAGTACCGCCGCGGAGAAGAGAACAAGCGACAAAAGCACCTTCGACCTCATGGAGGGCAGGCGCCTTTTGCCGCTTTTTTTCGCTTTTTCCGCCGCGCGGGCGGCCTTATCTGTCTTCAAATCTGTACCCCACTCCTCTGAGCGTCACAATAAGAGACGCCCACTCGCCGAGACTGCGCCTCAGCAGCTTCATGTGCGTGTCAAGAGTCCTGTCGTCGCCGTAATAGTCGTAGCCCCACACGCCGGTGAGTATCTTTTCCCTGGACAGGGCGATGTTGCGGTTCTTCATGAGATAAAAGAGGAGATCGTATTCCTTCGGAGTCATTTCCACCCGTTCTCCGTCCACCGTGACGGTGCGGGCGGTGAGGTCCGCCGTGACTCCGCCCACGGTGATCACCTCGGACGGATTTTCTTTTCTGCCGCCCGATCTTTTCATGACGGCGTCGATCCTCATCATCAGCTCCTTCGGGGAAAAGGGCTTGACCACGTAGTCGTCCACCCCCGCCCCGAAGCCGTTGATCTTGTCGTATTCTTCCCCGCGGGCGCTGAGGATAATTATGGGGATATCCGAGAACTTGCGGATCTCGCGGCAAGCGGAAAAGCCGTCCAGCTCCGGCATCATGATGTCGACGACGGCAAGGTCGTATTTCCCGGCGCGGCACATGGAGACGGCCTCCATGCCGTTCTCCGCCTCGTCCACGGTGTGGCCCTCGAACTCCGCGTATTTCTTTATGAGGAGGCGGATGCTCTCTTCATCGTCCGCCACGAGCAGTCTGTACATTGTTCCCCTCCGGTATGACAACGCCTTTGAGGGCGCTGAGGCGCCCTCAAAGGTGAGTTGAGGTGTTTTTAATCACTCGATCCGGACTCGAAGCACTTGACTTCTACGTCCATACGTTTGCCGTCGCGGTAGATGGTGAGAGTCAGCGTGTCTCCGGGAGACTTGGCTCTGACCGCGTTGATCAGGTCGTTGCCGCTGCCGACCTCGACTCCGTCCACCTCGGCGATCCTGTCGAGCCGCTGCAGAACGTCGTCGTTATAGCCCTCGGTCACGTCGGAGATATACACTCCGAGGACGTTGACGCCGAGCCGCTGCGCGTCGTAGGCGGTCAGCGCGTCGTAGATGGTGACGCCGATGATCGTCCTGCCCACGTAGCCCTTTTCCATGAGTTCTTTCGAGGTTTTCAGCACGTCGTTCGCCGGGATGGCGAATCCAAGCCCCTCGATGTTGGAGCCGCCGGATTTCGCGTTCACAAGGCCGATCAGCTGGCCGTTCATATTGAACAGTCCGCCGCCGGAGTTGCCGGGATTGATGGCGGCGTTGGTCTGAAGAAGGTTCATCTTCATCCCTTCGACCTCCACCTCCCGGGCAAGGGCGCTGATTATCCCGTTGGTAACGGTGCCGCCCAGCTCGCCGAGAGGATTGCCGATGGCGATGACCTCATCGCCCACTTCAAGGGAATCGCTGTCGCCGAAGGTGGCGGCGGTGAGACCCTCGGCGTCGATCTTGATTACCGCCACGTCCGCCTGGGCGTCCGTGCCGATGACCTCCGCTTCGTAGTCCTTTCCGTCGCGGGTGCGCACGCTGATGCTTTCCGCCACGGTCATGTTGTCGTTCTTGCAGATGACGTGGTTGTTGGTGACGATATATCCGTCCTCCGAGATGATAACGCCGGAGCCGGCGCCGGAGGCGATGTACTGGAAATATCCGAGAGTCTTGAACTCGGTGGAGATCTCCACCACGGAGTCGCAAATGTCGGAGATGGCGGAGGAGTAATAGCCCTCGGGCTTGTCTTCCGCGTCCTTCGTCTCGCCTTTTTCCACCACGCTGATGTTGACGTCCCTGTTGCTTCTTTCGGAAGGCGCGCCACCGTTCAGCCGCTTCTCAAGATACGATCCCGCGAATCCGGCTCCGCAGGAAAGGAGCATACAGACGATGAGCAGAACGGCTACGCCCGCGGCGCGGCCCTTGTGCTTTTTTTCTTTCTTCACTTTCTTCTTCGGGGGCTCGTTCTGCACGACAGGCGCGTAGGAGACGTTTCCTCCGTTCATTCCCGTCATGCTGTAGTTGCCCGCGGGGTAGCTGTACGTGCCGTTCCCGTCCGTCACGGGGCGGCTGATATTGCTGAAATATTCCGGCGCGGGCGCCGTGAACTCGGGTGCCGCCTGACGTGTCGGCTCTTCCGCCGCCGGCGTCTCATCCGCGGGGGTCGCCGTGATCTCCGGCGCCGTGTTTTCGTTCCCGGAAGCGACCGGAGCGCCGTTATTCGCGCCTTCGCCTTCGAATCCGTTTTCGAAATTGTTATCCATATTATTCATGATTCCGTCCTTTCCCCGGCAAGCCGGGCGATCCATTCGCCGGAAGCCGCATCGGTTTCCGCTTTTGAATAGATTATAACCCGCCAATGTGACGGTTTTCTGAAAAGATCAAAAATCTTTCTTGAAAAATATGTTTTATTCTTCCCCGGTCAGGACAGAGTCGTGCGCGGTCTGCGCCACGGCCTCGTCCACGGACGTCACGGTCTCCGCCGGGTTTCCCACGGTCACGGTGACGATGAAGCCGTCCGTGTTGTTGCCGGAGATCTGATATCCCGTCGCATTTTTCGGTACGGGAACGGACGTGTTTCCCTCGTTCGCCTTCGGAACGAAGTAGATGAGCGTGCTGTCGCGGACCAGACTCACGTCCGCGAAGGGAAGGGAGCGGAGAACTCCGTCCGGCGCGAGATAAAGCGCCGATCCGTCGGCGGTGTAGTTTTTGAGGAATCCCACGTATTCCTCGAAGCAAAGTCCCGTTTTCTCTATCACGGAGGCGTGAGGCGTGCCGACGTAGCGGAAGTGCCACGGCTCGTTGCCGATCTTCGTCACGGCGATCTTATCCTCGGGATAGCGGAGAATGAAGCCGTAGGACGGGATCATCTCCCGCATCACGTTATAGTTGCCGTATTCCTCGATGGGGACGGAACTCCCGTCGTCGAAGACCACGGCGAGATCCGCCGCCATACCGGTATGATGTTCGCTGAAGCCGGGATTCGCCACGTAGGTGCGGGCGTATTCCTCCCCGAGAGTTTCGGAGTACGACCGGTAGATCGAGACCTGGTCTCCGTAGGTGCGGTACGCGCTGTTCACCATAAAGCACCTGTCTCCGGTCCGTTCCTCAAAATCTGAGGCGAAGGAGACGAGGCGGCTGAGAGTCACGGGATCAAGAGAGTCGCTCATGGACGCCACTTTCAGCAGCCCATTGCAGTTATCGTACACGCTCGCGACCTCGGGTCCCGTCCCGTCCTCGGGGAATTCGTAGGCCACCTCATGGTTTACGAGGATCAGAGATCCCCTGTGCACCGCCGAGGGCTCCGTCTCGATATAGTCGCAGATCTCCTGCGGGACCTCCTCGGTTTCGGCGACGGTATTCGTCTCCGGAAGGACGTCGTCGCTCACCCCGCCCCTGCCGGTGGCGAGAACGAACACCGACACGCCGATCACGGCGGCAAGAACGAGGATGAATATGACTATACCGGGGTTCACTCCCTCTTTTTTCCTCTTGCGGAAGCGGGAGTGACTCTGATCCAGCAGCTGCTTCGGGGAGGGCGCTCCGTCCTGCGGACGCCACTGCGTCTCACGCGGCGCCTCACGCGGAGCGTTCTCCGCCAGGGGGCGGTTTTTGTCGTTATTTCCGTTCATTCAAACAACTCCTGCCGACAAAACGTCGCACGGGGAGGTTTCCCTCCCCGTGTTTCTGAAGGGATACGGGCTCAGCCGTCCCTTGTTTTAATCAAGCGCGTCTCTTCTCGAGAGATTCATGCGTCCTCTGTCGTCGACTCCGAGGAACTTGACCTTCATCTCGTCGCCCACCTGGCAGACGTCTTCGACCTTTTCGGTGCGCTTGCGGTCGAGCTTCGAGATGTGGACGAGGCCTTCCTTGCCGGGCGCGAACTCCACGAACGCGCCGATGGGGATGATCCTGGTCACGCGGCCGGTGTAGATCTCGCCGACCTCGGGCTCGAAGATGATGCCGTCGATGATCGCCTTCGCCGCCTCGATGGCGTGCTTGTCGGGAGAGGCGATGTAGACCGTGCCGTCGTCCTCAATGTCAATCTTGGCGCCGGTGTCAGCTACGATACCCTGGATGACCTTGCCCTGCTTGCCGATGACCTCGCTGATCTTGTCAACGGGGATCTTCATGATGACCATCTTCGGCGCGTACTCGGAGACCTCCGGTCTCGGAGCCGGAATCGCCTGAAGGATGATATCGTCGATGATATAGTCTCTGCCCTTGTGGGTGACGGCGAGAGCTTCCTTAATGATCTCGGGGGTGAGTCCGTCGATCTTCAGGTCCATCTGGATGGCGGTGATGTCCTTGTGGGTGCCGGCGACCTTGAAGTCCATGTCGCCGTAGAAGTCCTCAAGACCCTGGATGTCGATCATGGTCATAAATCTGTCGCCCTCGGTGATAAGGCCGCAGGAGATACCGGCGACGGGGGCCTTGATCGGTACGCCCGCGTCCATCAGAGCCAGAGTGGAGCCGCAAACGGACGCCTGGGAGGTGGAGCCGTTGGAGCTTATGACCTCGGACACAAGTCTGATGGTGTAAGGGAACTCCTCCTCGGTGGGGAGAACGGGGAGCAGGGCGCGCTCTGCGAGGGCGCCGTGGCCGATCTCACGCCTGCCGGGGCTTCTGGAGGCCTTCGCCTCGCCCACGGAGTAGCCGGGCATGTTGTAGTGATGCATGTATCTCTTGTGATCCTCTTCACTGATGCCGTCGAGCATCTGCTCGTCGGTCTTGGTGCCGAGGGTCGCGATGGTGATGACCTGAGTCTGTCCTCTGGTGAACATTCCGCTTCCGTGGACTCTCTTGAAGAGGCCGACTTCCGCTGCGAGAGGTCTGATCTGATCCATACGTCTGCCGTCTACGCGCTTTTTGTCCTCAAGGAGCCAGCGGCGGACGATCTTCTTCTGGATCTTGTAGATAAGCTCGGGATATACGGTCTCGAGATCGGGATATTCCTCCAGGAATTTCTCCATGATGGCGTCGCGGATGGGTTCCATGCGCTCGTCGCGGACGGTCTTGTCGTCGGTGTCGAGAGCCGCCATGACGTCCTGCTCGCAGAAGTCGAAGATCTTGTCGAACATATCGTGATCCAGCTCGCAGGAGGGATACTCGAACTTCGGCTTGCCGACCTCGGCGACGATGGAGTTGATGAACGCGACGAGACCCTTGATCTCCTCGTGCGCCTTCATGATGGCTTCGAACATGACGTCGTCGGAAACTTCCTTCGCGCCCGCTTCGATCATGACGACCTTCTTCTCGGAGGCGGCCACGGTCAGCTCGAGCTTGCTTCTCGATCTCTGCTCGGAGGTGGGGTTCATGATGATGCCCTCTTCGTCGGTGAGACCGACGAACATACCGCCGATAGGCCCGTTCCACGGGATATCCGAGATGGACAGCGCGATGGAAGCGCCGATCATGCCGGTGATCTCGGGAGAGCAGTCATGGTTGACGGACATGACGGTCAGGGAGATCGCCACGTCGTTTCTGAGATCCTTCGGGAAAAGGGGACGGACCGGACGGTCGATGACGCGCGCGGTGAGGATCGCCTT
>JAFWWR010000204.1 GCA_017518025.1 Clostridia bacterium | reverse complement strand
TTGTTCACCCAATATTAGTCGGGGGTTCCTGCCCACTCGCCGTCTTTCTCCAGTCCACTGCTGCGGGATCTCATCCGCGCGAATCTGGACGTGCTGCCCGAAAAGTGGAGGGAACTGTAACGCCCGACGGCGAAATAAAAACCAAGCCGCGGAGTATTCCGCGGCTTTTTCAGAAAAGTTTTTGAAGGAGGTGCGGAGGGAACTTTTTTCAAAAAGTTCCCTCCGCGTTAATTCTTTCCGCCACGTACATCAGCGCGGCGGCGACGGTGCGGCGGCGGATCTTGCCACGGTCGGAGTTCCGGCCGAGATGCAAGGTTTTCGTCTCCGTACCGTTTTTGTCGCTGACGCCGAAGCACACGGTCCCCATGGGCTTTTCCGGCGTTCCGCCGCCGGGGCCGGCGATACCGGTCACGGACACCGCGATATCGCACCCGAGCGCCCGCCGGGCGCCCTCCGCCATCTGGCGAGCGCACTGTTCCGACACCGCGCCGTACTTTTCGATCACTTCGGGGTCCACGCCCAGCACTCCCGTTTTCACCTCGTTGGCGTAGGACACGATCCCGCCCGTGAGAATATCGGACGAGCCGGGCAGATCGGCGATCCGGGAGGCGATCATCCCCGCGGTGCAGCTCTCCGCCGTGCCCACGGTGAGCCCCCGCTCACGCAGAAGGCGGGACACGTAGGTCACGATCCCGTCATCCGGGCTCGCGCCCTCCGTCTCCGCGAAAATATACTTCCCCACTTCGGTGGAGCGCACCTTCTCCGCCGTCTCACGGCACATCCGGCGGCACTCGTCCTCGTCCGAGCCCCGGGCGGTTATCCTGATCCGCACCTCACTCTCGCAGGCGTAGGGCGCCACCGTGGGATTGACTCCCGCCTCCATGATCGGGCGCAGCACGTCCTCGGCGGAGCTCTCCCCGATGCCGTACAGATGGAGGTTCAGACTAACGATCACACCGTCCGACAGTGCGGCGAGGTAAGGAGACACCTGCTCGTACAGCATGGGCTCCAGTTCCGTCGGAGGCCCCGGAAGGAGGATCGCCACCTTGCCCGCCGCCTCTCCTGACTCGCCCCGGAGCGCCAGCCCCGGCGCGGTGCCGCGGCTGTTGCGGAAGACCGTCGCTCCCCGGGGGACCAGCGCCTGGCGGAAATTGTTTTCCGTCACTTTCCTGCCGCGCCCCTCGAAAAAGGACTCGATATCCGCCCGCACGACGGGATCTTCTTCCAGCGGCGCGCAGAAAAACTCAGCCGCCGCGTTCCGGGTCACGTCGTCGCAGGTGGGCCCGAGGCCGCCCGTGGTGATAAGCACGTCCGAGCGGCTGAGCGCCTCGCGGATCGCGCCGCGGATCCTCTCCGGATTGTCGCCCACCACGGTCTGCCGGTAGGACGCGAATCCCAGACGGGCAAGCTCCCCGGCTATGGCGGTGGCGTCGGTGTTCACGATCTCCCCGAGAAGGATCTCCGTCCCCACGGCGAGTATTTCAACGGTTTTTGACATATAAACCTCCGTATTTCAGAAAAGGCAGCGACGCCAGAAAGCTCCGCTGCCCGAAATTCTTTTTTTGCGCCGCGCGGCTCAGAACCCTAACTTCTGAAGCCATATCGCGGCAAGATCGCTCCACGTGCTGTTGCCCGGCTCGCCCGTCGCGAGACCCGTTCCGTGACCGCCCTTCATGAAAACGTGCAGCTCGTACGGTCTCTTCTTCGCCGCAAGAGCAGACGCCATCATCAGCGCGTTCTCCTGGGGTACCGCGGGATCCTCCGTGGTATGCCAGATGAACGCCGGCGGCGTGTCGTCGGTCACGTTCAGATAGCCGGTCATCCTCTTTGCCAGCGCCTCCGGGTCTTCCGCCTCGCGGAGGATCGCTTCTTTCGTGTCCCGATTCGTCAGGCGCTCCTCAAGGGAGATCACCGCGTAGCAGAGAAGCCCCGCGTCGGGACGGGAGGAGACCCCGTCCACCTCGTCGAGGTGTTCGTTCAAGTCGTCGTACATGGTGATGGCGGTGGTTGCCAGATGGCCGCCGGCGGAGAAGCCGAGTACGGCGATCTTCGTCGGGTCGATCCCGAGATCGTCCGCGTGGTATCGCACCCATCTGACGGCGCGCAGCGCGTCGGAGAGCATGGCGGGATGGTGGTACGGATAGAGCCGGTATTCAAGCACGAAGGACTTGATGCCGTATCTGTTGAAGGAGCGCGCCACGGGCTCGCCCTCGTAGTCAGCCCTGACGTGATACGCGCCGCCCGGGAAGACGATGACGCAGCCGGGACGCTCCCTGCCGGGACGGGCGTTTTCGCCGAGATCGGTGTAATGGACCAGCGCCGGCTCCTCCTGACCGTAGGAGGGCTCAAAATAGGGCGTGCCGTTTTCCCAAAGCTTCGTTTTCATTTTTCCGTCCCCCGTTCTGTTCCGGTCTCAGAAATAGACTCTGTCGCCGCCGCGCTCGACGGACTCGAACGCTTTCATGATGACTTTCAGCACGGTCCTCATCTGGTCGTGAGTCACAAGCTGCTCCTCCTTGCCGTCGATGGCGCGGACGAAATTGCGGTAGTAGTCGTGCACGTCGGACTGCGGTCTCTCGATCTCGTACTCGTCCACGGTGATGCTGTCACGGGGAGCCATGGTCTTGGTGAGACCCGCCGCCGTCTGCACCGGCAGAACGTCGGACTCGTGCCATGCCTTGCACTTGACGACGCGGCATTTCTCGCGCCAGTCGGTGATGATGGCGGTGCCGCTCTTCGCTCTCATGTAGAATCGCGGCATTGCGATGAAGTTGTAGGTCCCCACCTCGATGAAGGCGTTTTTGCCGTCCTTCATGTCGATGAAGAGCTTGAATCCGTCGTCCACTTCCTCGTTGGTGATGTGGTCGAAGGTGCATCTGACGGAGTCGACGTCGAAGCCGAGGATCATCAGCGCCTGGTCGATAAGGTGGATGCCCCAGTCGTAGAGCATTCCGCCGCCGTATTTTTTGATGCCGCGCCAGTCGGAGGGGATGCCCCGGCTGCCGTGGATGCGGGACTCGATGTTGATGATCTCGCCGATCTCGCCGCTGTCGCGGAGCTGACGCATGGCCAGATAGTCAACGTCGAATCTTCTGTTCTGGTGGACGGAGAATATCTTACCCGCCTTCTTCGAGGCGGCGATCATTCTTTCAAGACTCTCAAGGGAGAGGGTCACGGGCTTCTCGGAGAGGACGTTTTTGCCCGCTTCCAGCGCCGCCACGGCGATCTCCTCGTGGACGTCGTTGGGGGTCGCGATGGTGACCATCTCGATCTCCGGATCGGCGAGCAACTCCTCCCGGGAGGAGTAGGCGCGGATCCCGCGGGACCGGGCCAGTTCCTGCTTTTCTTCTTTGATGTCGTAAATTCCGGCCAGCTCGACCACGTCGCTCTTCAGGATATGATCTACGTGCCAGCCGCCCATGCCGCCGTAACCGATGACGGCCGCTTTCTTTTTTTCACTCATGATGAACCTGCCTTTCCGTTCGCGCCGGCTCCCCGCCGGGGCGATCTGCGGACTGTTGATGTACCTATAGCATTTTAAGGCATGGGGAGGGAAAAGTCAAGAGCAATTTCTTAATAATATATCATTATTTTGACAAACTTCGCGGGGAATTCACAGCTTGGCGCGAAAAATGATTTTGGTGCTTGACAACGGGGAAAATGTGGTGTATACTGTTCGTGCAATCGAATAAGAAAATGCAATTCGGAGAAGTACTCAAGTTGGCCGAAGAGGCGCCCCTGCTAAGGGTGTAGGTCGGGTAACCGGCGCGAGAGTTCAAATCTCTCCTTCTCCGCCAAAGGAAAAGCACGCCGCATGGCGTGCTTTTCCTTTGGCGGAATGATGTTTGCCCTGTCGGGC
Organism: Clostridia bacterium; assembly: GCA_017518025.1. GTDB lineage: Bacteria > Bacillota > Clostridia > Oscillospirales > CAG-272 > RUG11130. Next base: position 467 of record JAFWWR010000204.1, on the reverse strand, counting down.
AAATGATGTGCGCTCCGCGCATGATGTTGCCTTCGGCAATGATGTGTCCTGCGGGACATGAGGGGCAAACATCGCATCATTGCGGCACGAAGCGGCGCAACATCATTTCGGAGCGAAGCGGAGATACATCATTAGCCGCCGAAGGCGGCGGCATCATTTTAAGACGCACGCCGCACGGCGTGCTTTTCCTTTGGCGGAGAAGGAGAGCTCCGCGCCGGGTACCGGCGCGGGGGAGCCCGCCGCCGCGCCGCCGGGGGCGGATGAAGCGGCGACGGGCGAGTGGCAGCGGTCGAAATTCTGCGAGCGAATAGCGAGCAAAGAATTTCGGGCACCGCAACAGGGGAGAAGTGGACGAACGCCCTCTTTAGACTCTCCGTAGAGCACCGTGAACGGTTTTGTTCCGCGCCGCCGGGGGCAAATGAAGTTTCTTTTTGAAAATCGCCGTCTCACGGCGATTTTGGGCAAAC
>JAFWWR010000203.1 GCA_017518025.1 Clostridia bacterium | reverse complement strand
TATTCTTCTCGAAGGCGAGATATTCAGCCGCGGTCAGCGCCATACGGGGAGTAGAGATCCTCTCGATGGCGGGGTCCGACGCCAGATTGATGAACAGCACCGTTCTGTCGATGGCGCCGGTACGCCTGAAATCGGAGATAAAGAAATCCGCTTCCTCGAAGGTGATACCGACGGCGGCAAAAACGACCGCGAAATCGGTCTTTCCGGCGTCGCTTCGCACGGTCGCCTGACGGGCGATCTGCGCCGCAAGCTGGGCGTGGGGAAGACCCGACCCGGAGAAGATGGGCAGCTTCTGACCGCGAACAAGGGTGTTCAGTCCGTCAATGGTGGAGACACCGGTCTGGATGAACTCGTTCGGATAGTCCCGCGCCGCGGGATTTATCGGCGTTCCGTTGATGTCAAGAGACGCGGTGGGGATAAGCTTCGGACCGCCGTCGATGGGCCGCCCCATACCGGAGAAGACTCTGCCGAGCATATCGTCCGACACGGGAAGCTCCACTCCGTGGCCGGAAAAGCGGACCTTGGAATGAGCGAGATTCAGTCCCGCGGATGCCTCGAAAAGCTGGACGAGGACGTTGGAACCGTCCACCTCCAGAACGCGGCATCTTCTGACCTCGCCGTTCTCCAGTTCGATCTCGCCGAGCTCATCGTACGTCACGCCGTCCACTTTTCTTACGAGCATAAGAGGACCCGCTATCTCCTCTATCGTTCTGTATTCTCGAATCATAACAGGGATACTTCCTTTCTCAGTCTGTGAATCACTTGACGTAAAGCGCCTTGAGGGAGGTCTCGATATCCGCCTTGATGTCGGCGAAGACTTCTTTGACTTCATGATCGGCGGTGATTTTCGCGCGTCCGATCCTCTCTCTGACGGGCAGGGAGGCGATCTTGTCTATATCCGCTCCGTTGTCGATGGCTTCTTTGGCTTTGTCGCGGAAGAACATGATCAGTTCGATAAGCGCCAGCTGCTTTTTCTGCGCCGTGAAGGAGTCCTCGATATCGAAAGCGTTCTGCTGCAGGTAATCCTCTCTTACGGACCGTGCGATCTCGAGTGTCAGACGGTCGTCCTTCGAGAGGGCGTCTACGCCGACCAGCTTCACGATCTCGTCAAGCTCCGATTCCTTTTGCAGGATCCTCATGAGCTCCCGGGACAGATCGTTCCATTTTCCCGAGACGTTCTCCTTGAACCACCCGGAAAGTCTGTCTTTGTAAAGCGAATATGAGTTGAGCCAGTTGATGGCGGGGAAGTGACGGGCGTACGCAAGAGCCGAGTCGAGGCCCCAGAACACCTTGACGATACGGAGCGTCGCCTGGGAGACCGGCTCCGATATGTCTCCTCCGGGAGGCGAGACGGCGCCGATGGCGGTGACCGATCCGGTCCTGCCGTCGGATCCGATGCAGGTGACCTCTCCGGCGCGCTCGTAAAATCCGGCGAGACGGGAGGTAAGGTATGCGGGATAGCCCTCATCGCCGGGCATTTCCTCAAGACGGCCGCTCATCTCTCTGAGCGCCTCCGCCCACCGTGACGTGGAGTCGGCGATGACCGCCACGGAAAGTCCCATGTCCCTGAAGTATTCCGCTATGGTGATACCCGTGTAGATGGACGCCTCGCGGGCCGCCACGGGCATATCTGACGTATTTGCGATAAGAACGGTGCGTTCCATCAGGGATCTGCCCGTTCTCGGGTCGGTGATCTCGGGAAACTCTCTCAGAACGTCTGTCATTTCGTTTCCGCGTTCGCCGCAGCCGATATAAACAACAAGGTCAACGTTGCTCCATTTCGCAAGCTGATGCTGAACGACGGTCTTTCCCGAGCCGAAAGGTCCGGGGATGCACGCCGTACCGCCCATGGCGATGGGGAAGAGCGTGTCGATGATGCGCTGCCCCGTGATCATCGGCGTGTTCGGCGGGATTTTCTCGACGTACGGTCTCGCACGTCTTACGGGCCACTTCTGCATCAGAGTAAGGGGAGTTTTTACGCCGCCCTTTGAGACGACCTCGCCGATCTTATCCTCCACGGTATATTTACCGGACAGAAGATATTCGATTTTACCGGATACCCCGGGAGGAACCATGATCTTGTGACGGATCACTTCGGTCTCGTCCACGTATCCCACCACGTCGCCGCCGGTGACCTCGTCGCCGATCTTCGCCGTGGCGACGAACTCCCATTTTTCCTCGCGGCTGATGGCGGGGATGTCCACGCCTTTGAGAATGTTCGGACCCGCGATCTTTCTCATCTGTTCCAGAGGCCGCTGTATTCCGTCGTAGATGTTCCCGATGAGGCCCGGCCCCAGTTCCACGGAAAGGGGCTCCATGGCGGAAACGACCGCGTCGCCGCGGCCGAGCCCCGCCGTCTCCTCGTAGACCTGGATCGAAGCTCTGTCGGAGTGCATCTCGATGATCTCGCCGATGAGCTTCTTCTCACCGACGCGGACCACGTCGAACATATTGGCCTCGCGCATTCCCTCTGCTATGACCAGAGGACCCGAGATCTTGATAATTTTACCTTCTGTCATCGTTTATAATCTCCGTAACTGATTTTTTATGTTATGCCGTCAGTCGTCCGCGAGGATATCGGCGCCGACAGCCCTTTCGACGAACGACCCGAGTCGTTTCGCGCCGACGTCGCTTTCGCCGTCCGGCAGTGGGATCACGGCGGGAGTGACGGCGTCGCCGTATTTTTCGTCCGCCCAAGGGATCACGTCGAACTCCGACGTGACGAATATTACGTCGCAGTTGTCGTCAGCCGCTCTGGTGACGGCGGCTTTTGCTTCTTCCTCGTTTCCCGCGTCGTAGACCGAAAAACCCGATGCGAGAAAACACATTATCTTGTCGCCGGAACCGACGACGCCTATCTTTGCCATTTTAACTTGCCCCCTTCCGGGATCAGCTTATTTTGAATCTGCGGCGGATCTCTTCTCTTGCGGCTCCCGCGCGAAGCATGGAGGCGATCATTCTGCACTGTCTCAGCTCCGCCTCGCGGCCGATGAGAAACACGGCAGGGATCTCCGGACCGAATGAGCCGAACTCGTAGGGCTTCACAAGAGATTCGAAGATCTCTTCAAGTCTCGCGGAGGTCTCCGTCAGGTCGTCCGTCTCCGTGACCGCCGCCCTTAAAGGATAGTCGTCTATCCTTTTTGCGACCGCCTCGCGGAGATCGCCGCCCGCTGCGACTTCCGCGGCCGCGGTAAGGAATCTCTCCACCGGGATCACGCCGCCGGAAACCGACGCTTTCTCTATGACCGAGGGTATCGCGCCCGACGGGATGCCGGACAGATGGACCCGCAGGAACGTCATGACGTTGACGATATCGGCCCGTTTCGATATAAGATCGCCAAACAGCGTAACTCCGGTCTCTTTCGCGGAAACGGCAGAATCCTCGAAACATCCTTTGTCTATGAGGAAGTCGATGATCCTCGCCTCTCCGGTCTGTTCGTATTCGTCATAGGCCTCGGACGCGCGTTTCGCCATATTTCCGGGGATGCCGTCGAAACGTCTGTCCCGGACGCATTCTTTTATCTTTTCCGGGGCGACGGTGCCGCAGGTGAAGAACAGATTGCCGGAATACTGACCGGTGATGTTCTCCTTCAC
>JAFWWR010000202.1 GCA_017518025.1 Clostridia bacterium | reverse complement strand
ACCCGATCTCCTCCGGTGTGTAGTCCAGCAGACAGAGAAAATCTCTTCCTTTAAGGTCCATTTCCCTCTCCTTTCACGCTTCCGCCGCGGCTGCCGCCGCCTCGATGAGGATATCAAGTCCCCGGGAGAGCGTCTCCTCCGGGATGTTCAGCGCCGGGGTGAGGCGCACTCTGTTCTTGGCGCTGAGCACCAGCGCGCCGCGCTCGATGCAGCCCTTGACGACAGCTTTCACGTCGCCGGTCACGTCCGCGCCGATCATGAGTCCCCGTCCGTGGACGCCGGTGATACCCGGCTTGCCGGACAGTTTTTCGAAGATCATCTCCGATTTCTTCCGCACGGCGGCGAAGAGATCGTCGTCGAGACGGCTCACCACGCTCTCGGCGCCCGCGCAGCACACGGGGTTCCCGCCGAAGGTGGAGCCGTGGGTGCCGGGGGTCAGCACGTCCGCCGTCCGCTCGCCGAACATGGTGGCGCCGATAGGCAGGCCGCCGCCGAGCCCCTTGGCGGTGGAGACCACGTCGGGGGCGATACCATAGTTCATATACGAATACATGGCGCCGCACCGGCCGTTGCCGGTCTGCACCTCGTCCACCATCAGCAGCGCGCCGTGCTTTTTCGTCAGAGCCGCCGCGTCGGCGACGAAGGAGTCCGTCAGCACGTTGACTCCGCCCTCGCCCTGGACCGTCTCGATGAGCAGGGCGGCGCACTTGTTCTCCTCCATGACCCGCTCCAGGTCGGCGGAGTCGTTGGGCTCCGCGTAGGCGAAACCGGGGGTCAGCGGAAGAAAATCCCTGTGGAACACGTCCTGCCCCGTGGCGGCGAGAGTGGCGAGGGTCCTGCCGTGAAAGCTGTTTTTAAGCGTGACGACGGTGTGATACTCCGCTCCGAGGTGCTCCGCCGCCCACTTCCGGGCGGTCTTGATGGCGCACTCGTTTGCCTCCGCGCCGGAATTTGAGAAAAACACCTTTTTCATACCTGTCTTCTCGCAGAGAAGGCGGGCGAGGCGCGGTCCGGGGTCCGTGTAGTACAGATTCGAGGCGTGCTGGATCTTCGTGAGTTGATCCGTCACCGCTTTGATCCATACATCGTCGCAGGCGCCGAACACGTTGGTGGCGATGCCCGCGCCGAGGTCGATATATTCCTTTCCGTCGCCGCCTTTGAGGATCGAGCCCTTGCCGGAGACGATATTCACGCCGAAACGCGCGTACGTCGAGGCGATATACTCCCCGTCAAGGGAGAAAACGTCAGTTTTTTCCATTTTTTCCTCCGTCACTCCGCTTTGGTGAACATGGTGCCGATGCCTTCGTCGGTGAGCATTTCTATCAGTATCGCGTGGGGGATGCGCCCGTCGATGACGAACACCTTTTTCACTCCCGCCTCGATGGCCTCCGTGCAGCAGCGGATCTTCGGGATCATGCCGCCGGAGATGATGCCCTGCCCGATGAGGCCCTCGGTCTCGTCCGTCCTGATCTCGCGGATCAGCGTCTCGGGATCGTCCTTATCGCGGAGGATGCCGCGGATGTCGGTCATGGTGATGAAGGACTCCGCCCGCAGTTCCGCGGCGATACGCGCCGCGGCGGTGTCCGCGTTGATGTTGTAGCTGTTGCCGTCTTTGTCGCACCCCACGGTGGAGACCACGGGGATATAGCCCCGGTCCAGCATATCCCAGATGGGGGCGATGTTCACCTTTGTGATCTCGCCAACGTAGCCGAGACGCGGGTCCTTCTGCTCGGCGGTTATCATGTGGCCGTCGATGCCGGACAGACCGATGGCGCGGCCGCCCTTGCCCTCGAGCAGGTTGACGAGGTCCTTGTTCACCTTGCCGGCCAGGACCATCTGCACCACCTCGGCGGTCTCCCGGTCGGTGACCCGCAGGCCGTCGATGAACTCGCTCTTCTTGCCGATCTTCGTCAGCATTTCGGTGATCTCGGGGCCGCCTCCGTGGACCAGGACCACCTTGACCCCGATGAGGGACAGGAGCACCACGTCGCCCATGACGGCTTCCTTCAGATCGTCGTTTATCATGGCGTTCCCGCCGTATTTGACCACGATCACCTTGCCGTAGTATTTCTTGATATAGGGGAGCGCCTCGACGAGGATCCCCGCCCGCTGTGAATTTGTGAGAGACGGCATGTTCATGACGGCTCACCCGACCTTTCTTTTTTTATTTTTCCGGATCAAGTCCTGTAATCGCCGTTTATCCTGACGTAATCGTAGGTGAGATCGCATCCCCAGGCGGTGGAAGAGAACTCGCCGTCCATGAGGGAGACTTTTATCAGGATCTCGTCCTCGGAGAGGATCGCCTTCGCCAGCTCCTCGGAGAAGGGCACGCCGGAGCCGTTCCGGCAGACCTCGATCTCGCCCGCTTTCGACTCGAAGGACACGCCGATCTTCGTCACGTCCACGTCCGCGCCGCTGTATCCGATGGCGCAGAGCACGCGGCCCCAGTTGGCGTCGGCGCCGAACATGGCGGCCTTGGTGAGGGACGAGCAGACGACGGACTTCGCCACCGTTTTGGCGGTCTGCAGGTCCTTCGCGCCGGTGACGGAGCATTCAAGGAGCTTCGTCGCTCCCTCTCCGTCGGCGGCGATCATGCGGCAGAGGGCCACCGTAACGGTGTTCAGCGCCTTCATGAACGTATCGAAGTCCCCGCCGTCCGAGTCGATGAGCTTGTTTCCCGCCGCGCCGTTGGCCAGCACCGTCACCATGTCGTTGGTGGAGGTGTCGCCGTCGATGCTTATCATGTTGAAGGTCTCGCTGACGTCGCTTTTCAGCGCGCGCCCGAGCATTTCGGACGACACGGCGCAGTCCGTGGTGATGAACACCAGCATGGTCGCCATGTTGGGGTGGATCATGCCGGAGCCCTTGGAAATGCCGCCCATTTTGCACTCCACTCCGCCGATCTCGAAGGAGACGGCGACGGATTTTATTTTCGTGTCGGTGGTCATGATGGCCTCGGCGGCGTACTCGTTGTGATCCCCGAGACCGGCGATAAGGCCGTCCATGCCGCCGATTATCGGCTCCGCAGACATGGGTTCGCCGATGACTCCCGTGGAGGCGACGACCACGTCGTCGGGGCTGATGCCGAGCTTTTCGCCCAGCGCCGCGCAGGTGGTCTCCGCGATCTCGATGCCGTTCGCGTTGCAGGTGTTGGCGTTGCCGCTGTTGCAGATCACCGCCCGGGCGACTCCGTTCTCAAGGTGCTTTTTCGTCACCGTGAGGGGCGCCCCCTTGACGAGATTGGTCGTGTAGACCGCGGCGGCAGCCGCGTCCCGGTCGCTGAGGATCAGCGCCAGGTCCCTTTTGGTCCTGCTTTTGCGGACGCCGCAGTGGACCCCGTTCGCCGTAAAGCCCTTCGCGGCGCAGACGCCGCCCTCGATCATTTTGATATCACTCATGTCGTCATCTCCTTTTCACGCCAGGACGAGAGACTCGGTCTCGTCCCGTCCCGTCACAAGATTCATGCACTGGACCGCCGCCCCGGAGGCGCCTTTGCCCAGGTTGTCGTAAAGGGCGGCGAGCGTCATCCGCTCGTCGTTCCCGAAAACGGTCACTTTCATTGAATCGGTGCCCGACAGCGCCGCGGCTGAGGAAAAACCGCCGTCGTTCACGGCTCCGTCGCCGCCGTCGACGTACTTTATCACCGGCCCGCGGTATTTTTCCCGCAGGATCTCCCGGACCGCCCCGATCCCGGCTCCCGAAATATCGTCCGAGGTGAGCGGCACCGTGACCAGCATCCCGGAATAGAAGTCAGCCACTACCGGCGTGAACACCGGCTCCGATTTGAGGCCGGAGAATTTCTTCATCTCGGGCAGGTGCTTGTGGGTCTGTCCGAGTCCGTAAACTCTCGGCGCGCCGAGGAGAGGGGATCTATCCGCTCCCTCGTACTCCGCGATCATCTTTTTGCCTCCGCCGCTGTATCCGGTGAGGGAGGTGCAGGAGAGGCGCGCCGTCTCGCTGACGAGCCCCGCCTCCACGAGAGGATACACCGTCGCGATAAATCCGCTGGCGTGACATCCCGGCACGGCGACGCGCTTCGAGTTCATTATCTTCTCTCGCAGCAGCCGCGACAGCTCCGGCAGGCCGTAGGCCCAGCCGTCGTCCGTCCGGTGGGCGGTGGACGCGTCGATCAGCACCGCGGAGGATCCCTCCGCAAGGGAGACCGCCTCACGCGCCGCGTCGTCCGGCAGGCAGAGGAACGTCACGTCCGAAGAGAGGATCGCATCACGCCTCGCCGCGGGGTCCTTCCGCGATTCCTCGGGCAGGACCAGGGTCCTGACGTCCGCCATTCCCGAGAGCCGGTCCAGTATACGGAGGCCGGTGGTCCCGGCGCCTCCGTCAACGAATACTCTTATCATTTTTCGGTCACCTCGTGAGAAAACTGTCGATATATCCGATCTGCGCCATGACCGATTCCGGGGCGGTGCCGCCCTCGGAAAGCCGTTTCTTCATGCAGGTCAGCGGGTCGATCTCGGGGTAGAGATCCGAGTCGAATACCGGGGAGAATTCCTTATATTTCTCAAGCGGGATCGTATCGGCGGTGATCCCCTCCTTCACGCAGTAGGCGACGATCTGTCCCGTGAGCTTGTACGCCGTGCGGAAGGGCACGCCGCGCTTCGCCAGGTAGTCGGCGAGATCCGTGGCGGTGATGAAACCGCCCTTGGCGGCCTCCGCCATCCGGTCTGCGCGGACCCTCATGGTACCGATCATGGGAGCGAACACCCTGAGGCACACCTTCGCGGTGTCGAAGCCGTCGAAGGTCGCCTCCTTGTCCTCCTGCATATCCTTATTGTACGCCAGCGGGATCCCCTTCATCACCGTAAGCAGGGCGATGAGGTCGCCGTAGACGCGGCCGGTTTTGCCCCGGCAGAGCTCCGCCATGTCGGGGTTCTTTTTCTGGGGCATGATGCTGCTGCCGGTGGAGTAGGCGTTATCAAGTTCCACGTAGCCGAACTCGGAGCTTGACCACAGTATGATCTCCTCGGAGAAGCGGGACAGGTGCATCATCAGGATCGACAGGGCGCCGAGAAGCTCGATGCAGAAGTCCCGGTCGGAGACGGAGTCGATGCTGTTCAGGGTCGGGCCGTCGAAGCCCAGCTCCTTCGCGGTCATCTTACGGTCCAGCGGGAAGGTGGTCCCCGCCAGAGCGCAGGCGCCGAGGGGGGAGAGATTCATGCGGCGCGCGGCGTCCTCGATCCGGCCCGCGTCGCGAATGAGCATCATGGCGTAGGCGAGGATATGGTGCGCGAACGACACCGGCTGCGCCCTCTGCAGGTGCGTATAGCCCGGCATGACGACCTCCGCGTTCTCCGCCGCCTTGTCCCGGATCGCACGGATGAGATCGCGGATCAGTTCCACCGTCTCCGCCGCCTCGTCGCGCAGGTACATCCGCGTGTCCACGGCGACCTGGTCGTTGCGGCTGCGGGCGGTGTGAAGTTTTTTGCCCGCCTCGCCGATCCGCTCCGTCAGAGTCGCCTCCACGAAGGAGTGTATGTCCTCCGCCCGGGGGTCGATCGCAAGCTTCCCCTCTTCGATGTCGGAAAGGATCTCCGCGAGGGCCGCGATGATCTTGTCCGCGTCCTCCCGGGGAATGATCCCCTGCTTTCCCAGCATGGCGGCGTGGGCCATGGAGCCCGTGATATCCTGCCGCGCCATGCGGGAGTCGACCCGTATCGAGGAATTGAAATCGTCCGCCACGGCGTCGATCTTGCCGTCGGTGCGTCCCGCCCAGATCTTCTCCATTTCGTCTCTCCTTCTTAAATCCTGACTAATATCCTTATCTGCAGCGTTGTCCGAAAGACGGCGAAAGCCGTCTTTCGGACCTGCATTTCTTTTTATTTTCCTTTTCCGAAAAGTTTCGCCCGGACCGCGATGGGCAGTCCGTACAGATTGATGAATCCGGCGGAGTCGGCCTGATTGTAGACGTCGTCCTCGCCGAAGGTGGCAAGCTCCTCGGAGTAGAGCGAATAGTCGCTCCATACGCCTGCCTTGATGATGTTGCCCTTGTAGAGCTTCAGCTTCACCTTGCCGGTGACGGTCTCCTGAGTCTTGTCGACGAAGGCGGACAGCGCCTCACGGAGCGGGGTGAACCACTGGCCGTTGTAGACCAGCTCCGCGAAGGTGATGGAAAGCTCCTCCTTCTTGTGGGCGGTCATCTTGTCCAACGTCACGGTCTCGAGGTACTCGTGAGCCGCGTAGAGGATGGATCCGCCGGGAGTCTCGTACACGCCGCGGCACTTCATGCCGACCAGGCGGTTCTCAACGATGTCCAGCAGTCCGATGCCGTTCTTGCCGCCGATCTCGTTCAGGGCGAGGATTATATCCTTCGCGCTCATCTTCTCGCCGTTCAGCGATACGGGCACGCCTTTTTCGAACTCAAGTTCCACATACTCCGGCTGGTCCGGCGCCGCCATGGGCGACACGCCCATCTCGAGGAAGCCCTCCTTATCGTAAAGGGGCTCGTTGCCGGCGTCCTCCAGATCCAGACCCTCGTGGGACAGATGCCAGAGGTTCTTGTCCTTGGAATAGTTGGTCTCGCGGTTGATCTTCAGCGGCACGTTGTGCGCCTCGGCGTAGTCGATCTCCTCGTCCCGGGACTTGATGGACCACTCCCTCCAGGGGGCGATGATGGGCATATCGGGAGCGAACGCCTTGATGGCCAGCTCGAAGCGGACCTGGTCGTTGCCCTTGCCGGTGCAGCCGTGGGCGATGGCGTCCGCGCCCTCGGCGAGGGCGATCTCCACCATCCTTTTTGCGATGACGGGGCGGGCGAAGGACGTGCCGAGCATGTATTTCTCGTACAGGGCGCCGGCCTTCACCGTGGGGATGATGTAATCGTTGACGAACTCGTCCGTCAGGTCCTCGATGTAGAGCTTCGAGGCGCCGGTCTTCAGCGCCTTTTCCTCCAGGCCGTCAAGCTCGCCGGTCTGTCCCACGTTGCCGGAGACGGCGATGACCTCGCAGTTGTTGTAGTTTTCCTTGAGCCACGGGATGATGATCGACGTGTCAAGTCCGCCGGAATATGCGAGCACTACTTTTTTGATTTTCGATTTGTCCATGGTTGTTTCCTCTCTTTGTGTGAGTAAAAAATCGGCAAAATGAATTTTTATGCATATATCTTACCACAAAGAGGACGCATTTGCAACAGTTTTTCCGAAAAAAATCAAATTTGTACAATTCTGTTGTTTCCGCGGCGTTTCAAAGGGGCGTTTTGTGTCAAATAATCAAATTCACGCCGCGGAGCGGCGCGGGGAAGCGCCGACAGGGCGTGAATTTATATTCATCTGTTATTCATCCGGTGACTTTCGTCTCGCCTCCGGCGGGGACGCGGAACTCGCCGTTGTCGCATCTGAGGAAGACGTCGACAGGGGCGGGGTTGTACGCGGCGGAGGCGTCGGCGTACCAGACGAGGCCGCGGAACGCCTTGACGTAGTCGTAGATCTCGGAGTTGGTGGCGAACCACACGTCGTCGCAGGCGGCGATCCTCTTCAGGATGCCGTCGATGCGGTCCCAGGTGCCGAACTCCTCGAACTCGTAGGTGTGCGCCCAGACGTAGAGGAGCCAGCCGTGGTAGTAGAGGTTCGGCTCGGTGACGAATTTGTCCACGAGGCCCTCGAAGCGGCCGTCCATCTGGTGGATGCCGCGCCAGTCATACCACTCGTCCTCACGGGGCAGGAGGAAATCGTCCTTGTCCTTGTTGCCCCGCGCCCAGGCGTACCCGGCGAGGCGGAGGATCTCCTTTGTGTCGCCGTCGTAGCTGGAAAACGGGTATGCGAAGCCGCGGACCAGGCGGGAGAAGGTCCTCTCCAGGGTTATGCGGCTCTTCACCGCCTCGACCATGGCGGCGGCGCCGGGAACGTGGGCCATGGCGATGTGGCGGTCGCCGTGAGAGGCGATCTCGAAGGCGGGGTCGGAGAACAGCTCCTTCGCCTGGGAGACGGTCAGGGGGATAGACGACCTGCCCGCGGGCTTGACGGTCCCCTCGGGGCTGAACAGGCCGGGGTTCAGGTTGAACGTGCCGCGGATCCCGTATTTTTTCATGATGGACGCCATTTTTATGTCGGTGTCGATGCCGTCGTCGAAGTTCATGGTGAACGCCTTGGTCTTGAATCCCGGAAACATCAGCGTGATCTTGTTCATTTTATCCTCCGATCCGGCCGACGGGGCGGCCTGATCAAATCTACCATAAGATGATAGCACAAACCGGAGGATTTTTCAAGAGGGGGAGCCCGCCGCCGCGCCGCCGGGGGCGGATGCAGCGGCGACGGGCGAGTGGCAGCGGTCGAAAAACGCAAGCGAGCTCCGTCGAGCGTTAGCGTTTTTCGGGCACCGCAACAGGGGAGAAGTGCCCGAGCCCTTTCGTACTGCCTCTCCGTAGTGGTTGTCGGAGCTCTGTCCCGGCTCGTCCGAGGGAAAGAAGGGTTTTCTCGCCCCCTTGCCTGTTTCTCTTTTAGTGCGGGTTTTCTCTTCTATAAGAGAAAAAGTGCAAAAACCCGTGGATGATGGGATAAAAAGATTTTGTAATACGTTAATAGTTGTTTTTAGTGTTATT
>JAFWWR010000201.1 GCA_017518025.1 Clostridia bacterium | reverse complement strand
TTCAGGGTCACTACCGGCCTCGAGGAAGGCTCTGAACCGCACCATATGTACTTGCTTGACAGTACTCTCCCGAAATCGTTCTCCGACGTAAGAAAGGCCGCTTTTATTCTGATGCGGCGTCTGTGCTCGGAGGAGCGGGCGTGATGAACGGCGTGGGCGGAGACAGATTTTCGCCGGAAACATCGCTTACCCGCGCAATGCTGGCTCAGGTCCTCTATAATCTTTACAAACTCACGAAGGACGAGAATTACAGATTCGACGTTTCAAATCCCCTTGTAAGATTCAAGGACGTCAAAGAGAGCGACTGGTTCTACGAGGCGGTCATGTGGGCGGCAAACGGCGAAGGAAACACCATGGTCGGTACGGGCGGCGACAAGTTCGAGCCTAACATTCCCGTAACGCGTGCCATGGTCGCGACTGCGCTGTACAGGTTCATGACAGCGCTGGAACTCGAATCCGCCGACGCGGATCAGAATGTACTGCTGGCGTTTGCCGACGGAGACACCGTCCCCCTGTATTCAAAAGACGCCGTGTCCGCGTTTGCTCTTTCCGGCATTCTTAAAGGAAGGCCCGGAAGGATCATCGACGCGAAGACGAACATGACGCGCGGCGAAGTTGCGACGCTGATCGTGCGTGCGTTTCCTAACGTAAGGTATCTCTCTTTGGCAAAATGAAAAACCGAGTCAAAGGTATTATCCCGGTGCAAACAGACGTTTGCGCCGGGATTTTTAATATAAATGTTGAAATATTCCTCGGTTAGTGCTATAATCTGTAGGATATGAAAAACAGATCCCCGAATCGTATCGTACGAAATCTTTGAAATAAAACGGAGGCGGCGGGACCGGATATGAAGATCATCATTATCGGAGCCGGCAAGATCGGCAGAGCGCTCGTGGAGGGACTCTCGAAGGAAGATCACGACGTGAGCGTCATCGATACCAATAAAGAAGTGATCGAGGAGCTTGTGAACACCTGCGACGTTTTCGGGATATGCGGAAACGGCGCCCTTTACAGCGTCCAGGAGGACGCGGGGGCGGGCGAGGCGGACCTTGTCATCGCCACCACCGGCGCGGACGAGATCAATATGATGATCTGTCTGCTGGCGAGGAAACTCGGCGCGTCCCATACCATAGCCAGAGTCCGCGACCCCAGGTACGAAAAGCAGCTCCGCTTCATGCGGGACGATCTCGGCCTGTCCATGTCCATAAATCCCGAAAAGGCGACCGCCCATGAGATCGCCCGAGTTCTCAGATTCCCCACCGCGCTGAAGCGCGAGGCGTTCGCGAAGGGAAGAGTCGAGCTTATCGAATATCTTATCGCCAAGGGCAGCCCGCTCTCTGACGTGAAGCTTTCGGACCTCTCCTCAAACATCAAGGCGAAGGTCCTGATCTGCGCCGTGGAGAGAGAGGGCAAAGTCGCGATCCCCACCGGCGATTTCGTCCTCCGTGAGGGCGACACCGTATACATCACCTCCTCCACCGCGGAGCTCAGAAAATTCTTCGGCCACCTGGGCGTGCTCCGCGCGGGAGTCGACTCCGTCATGATCGCCGGAGGATCGAACATCTGCTATTATCTCGCAAACGAGCTGACCGAGACGGGGATCGACTTCACCATCATCGACAAGGATATGGCGAGATGCAAGCATCTGAGCGAGCATTTCCCGGGCGCCCTGGTCATCAAAGGCGACGCCACCGAGGTGGAACTCCTCAACGAGGAGGGCATCACCAGGACGGACGGCTTCGTGGCGCTGACCGATATCGACGAGGCGAATATAATGATATCCATGTACGCCATCAAGATGGGCGTCGGCAAGGTCGTGGCGAAGATCAACAGACAGTCCTTCGCCGACCTGGTTTCCCGCACCGCCATGACAGATACCATCATCTCCCCGAGCCAGGTCACGGCGGAGCAGATCATCCGCTACGTCCGCTCCATGAACACGTCCCCCGAGAACGGCATCGTCACCCTCCACCGGCTGGTGGGAGGCAAGGTCGAGGCGGTGGAATTCAACGCCACGGCGGAGTCCGGCGTGACGGGCATCACCCTGTCCGATCTCCCCACCCGTGACGATACTCTCATCGCCGTCATCGTCAAAAACGGCAACTTCATCATTCCCGGAGGAGGCGACGTCATCGAGGAGGGCGACAGCGTGGTCGTCGTGACCACCGATACCGCCCTCACGTCCCTGTCCCAGATCGTCCGCAAGGGAGGGGTCAAGAAGTGAATTTCCGCTCCATACGGTACGTCCTCAGCAGGATAATGCTCGCCGAGGCGGCGTTTATGGCGATCCCGCTGGTCGTTTGCCTGATCTACCGTGACCGGATGATCGATATCTGGTCGTTCGTCATCACCATAGCCGCGCTTGTGGCGTTCGGATTTCTCATAAGCATCAAGGCGCAGAAGGACGGCGAGCTGTTCGCCCGCGACGGGCTGGCGATCGTGTCCCTGTCGTGGATAGTAATGTCTCTTTTCGGGGCGCTTCCGTTCACCATTTCGGGAGCGACCGCCACGTACGTCGACAGCGTGTTCGAGACCGTCTCCGGATTCACCACCACCGGCGCGTCCATCCTTGACGGCTCCGTGATCGAGAGTCTCGGGCGTGGCATCCTCTTCTGGAGATCCTTCACCCACTGGATCGGCGGCATGGGCGTTCTCGTGTTCGTCATGGCGATCCTGCCCATGTCCGGCGCAAGGAATATGCATATCATGCGCGCCGAGGTCCCCGGCCCCGAGGTGGGCAAACTGGTCTCGAAGATCAGCAAGACCGCGAAGATCCTCTACGGGATCTATTTCATCATCACGCTGACCGAGACGGTGGTCCTCTGGATCGACCCCCAGATGAGTCTCTACGACGCCCTGATACATTCCTTCGGCACGGCGGGTACCGGCGGTTTCAGCAACTGGGGAAGTTCAATCGGACATTACACCAGCACCTACGTTCACGTCGCAACGTCGATCTTTATGCTGATATTCGGCGTGAACTTCAACCTGTATTATCTTCTGCTGCTCCGCCAGTTCAGAAAGGCGTTCAACAACCTCGAACTGAAGGTCTATCTCGCCATCGTCGGCTCGGCGACGCTCATAATGACGTTGAATATCTACTACAGCGTCAAGCAGTATATGGGTAACTTCGGGCTGAGTCTCCGGGATTCCTTCTTTCAGGTGTCGTCCCTTATC
>JAFWWR010000200.1 GCA_017518025.1 Clostridia bacterium | reverse complement strand
AGGCCGAACGCCCAGGTGAGGATCGCCGGAAGAACGATACAGACCAGAGCGAGCCCGAGCCAGTCGACCCAGCCGGGAGCGATCGCCGCCGCGCCGGCTTTGACAGCCGCCTCGGAGGGGGTGAACCATCCGGTGATGACGCCGATCTGCCCCACGAATCCGCAGGTGCCCATGCCGGCGGAGACCGGCGTGCCGTTCATCTGCATCCGGAACACGCAGGTGGAGACCGGTCCGGTCACGGCGGACGCCAGGATCGGCGGGATCCAGATACGCGGGTTCTTGACGATGTTGCCCATCTGAAGCATGGACGTGCCGACTCCCTGGGAGACCAGACCGCCCCATCTGTTCTCACGGAAAGACATGACGGCGAACCCCACCATCTGCGCGCAACATCCCGCCACCGCCGCGCCTCCGGCGAGACCGGTAAGGCCCAGCGCGGCGCAGATCGCCGCGGAGGAGATGGGTAGAGTGAGCGCCACTCCCACAAGCACCGCCACGACGATGCCCATGAGGAACGGCTGGAGATCCGTCGCCCACATGATGAGGCTGCCGAGAGCGCTGGCCGCCCTGCCGATGGGAGGCGCGATCAGAATGGAGAGCGCCGCGCCGGAGAATACGGTCACGAGAGGCGTGACGAGGATGTCGACCTTCGTCTTCTTTGACACGAGCCGCCCGAGTTCCGCCGCCACGATGGCGATGATGAGGACTGCCAGGGGTCCGCCCGCGCCGCCTTTGGTGTTGGCGGCCCAACCCACTCCGGTAAGGGAGAAGAGGACCAGAGGATCCGCCTTCAGCGCGTACCCGATGGCCACCGCCATGGCGGGACCCGCCATATCGAAGGCGAACTGTCCCACGTCGACGACAAACTGCGCGCCGGTGAGCTGACCCACCGTCTTGATAATGGTTCCTATAAGCAGACTGCAGAACAGTCCCTGCGCCATGGCCCCCATGGCGTCGACGAAATACCTTTTCGCGGCTTTCTTTATAACTTGTCCGGCCTTGCTCATGTTTTTACCCCCGTTATTTTGCCGATTCGGTCATGTTATGAACATTATAGACTATTTTTTCCGCGAATTCAATGTTCCTTTTTTACATAAATACCGTTGTAAATCGCGTGTTTTTATGGTATATTAAGGGCAATACGTAAAAAAGTGTAGTGGGCGCAGGGCGCGTCCGGGAAAGGAACTTAAAATGACCTACAACAAGAAAACCATTGAAGACGTCGACGTATCCGGCAAAAAAGTACTCGTAAGGTGCGACTTCAACGTGCCGCTGAAGGACGGCGTCATCACCGACGAGAACCGTATCGTCGGCGCTCTCCCCACCATCAGATACCTCATAGAGCATAACGCGAAACTCATCCTCTGCTCCCACATGGGCAGACCGAAGGGCGAGTTCAATATGAAATATTCCCTGGCGCCGGTGGCACAGCGGCTGTCCGAGCATCTCGGCAAGCCCGTCACCCTCGCCGCCGACGTTATCGGTCCCGACGCCAAGGCCAAAGCCGCCGCGCTGAAGGAAGGCGACGTCCTCCTTCTCGAAAACGTCCGTTTCCACGCGGAAGAGGAAAAGAACGATCCCGCGTTCGCAAAAGAGCTCGCCTCCATGGCTGAGATCTTCGTGAACGACGCTTTCGGCACGGCTCACAGAGCCCACGCCTCCACCGCCGGCGTCGCCGACTATCTCCCCGCCGTTTGCGGCTACCTGATCCAGAAAGAGATCTCCATCATGGGCAAGGCGCTGGCTGATCCCGTCCGTCCCTTCGTGGCGATCCTGGGCGGCGCAAAAGTCTCCGACAAGATAGGCGTCATCAACAACCTCATCGACAAGGTCGATATGCTCATCGTAGGCGGCGGAATGGCGTATACCTTCTTCCGCGCCATCGGCTCGAGCATCGGCACGTCCATCTGCGAGGAGGACAAGCTGGAGCTGGCGCTCGGTCTTATCGAGAAGGCGAAAAAGAACAAAGTCGACTTCCTGCTCCCCGTGGACAACATCATCGGCCGCGAGTATAAGGAAGACACCACCTATATGAGAATGTACTCCGACTCCATCCCGGACGGATGGATGGGCCTCGACATCGGCGAAAAGACCCAGGAGCTGTTCGCCAAGTCCATCGAGGGCGCCGGAACCGTCGTCTGGAACGGTCCCATGGGCGTCTCCGAGTGGGAGAACTTCGCCGGAGGCACCCGCGCCGTTGCGAAGGCCGTGGCGGAGTCCGGAGCGGTCTCCATCATCGGAGGCGGCGACTCGGCGGCGGCTGTCGAGCAGCTGGGCTACGCCGACAAGATGACCCACATCTCCACCGGCGGCGGCGCGTCGCTTGAGTTCCTGGAGGGACTGGAGCTTCCCGGTATCGCCTGCCTCATGGACAAAGAATAAGATCACACCGGAACAGGAGATCTCAGGGTCTCCTGTTCTTGTTCGAAAAAATACTGAAAAGAAGGATTATTGAAATGAAAAAAGAAGTTCGCAAAGTGGTTATCGCCGGAAACTGGAAGATGAACATGACCCCCTCCGCGGCTGTCGAGGCCGTGAAGGAGACCGCGAAGCTGACCGATGGCAAAACGGGATGCGAGGTCGTCCTCTGCGTTCCCTTCGTCGACATCGCCCCCGCGGCGGACGCCGCGAAGGGCACGAACGTGAAGATCGGCGCGCAGAACGTCCATTTTGAGAAAAAGGGCGCGTTCACCGGTGAGATCTCCGCGGATATGCTCCTGGAGGCGGGTGCGGAGTACGTCATCGTCGGTCACCGCGAGAGAAGACAGTACTTCGGCGAGACCGACGAGACGGTCAACAAGAGAGCGAGAGCCGCTCTCGCGGCGGGGCTGAAGGTCATCCTCTGCCTCGGCGAGGTCCTTGAGCAGAGGCAGGCGGGCATCACCGATGAGATCGTCTCCATGCAGACGAAGCTCGACCTCAGCGGCATCACCGCCGAGGAGATGAAGAACGTGATCATCGCTTACGAGCCCGTGTGGGCCATCGGGACGGGACTCACCGCCACGCCGGAGCAGGCGGACGAGGTCTGCGGCGTGATCCGCAAGGTGATCGCGGGACTGTACGGCGGGGACGTTGCCGAGAGCACGGTGATCCAGTACGGCGGCTCCATGAACGACGGCAACGCGGACGATCTGCTGGCGAAGGTGAACGTGGACGGCGGCCTCATCGGAGGCGCGTCGCTGGTGCCTGAGAAGTTCGCGAGGATCGTGGACGCGGCGCAGAAATAATTATCGGACAAAAACGGAGCCGTCAGCGGGCGGCTCCGTTTTTTCGGTACAGATAAAACTTAAATGATGATATGGCCCACCCCATGTGCCCGCAGGCACACATCATAAGCGGAGCGGCATCATTGCCGAAGGCGGCATCATTTGCCCGATAGGGCAAACATCATTGAAAAAAGCACGCTGCGGCGTGCTTTTTTCTTTCAAGTGAGTACGAAAAAGATAGATATCCGTTTTTGATAGATGGATTTGAACTCACGAAAAAACAAGTGAAATATCTCGACTACGCGAGATGCGATATTATTTGCTGACGCAAATAGCGATATATCCGGCTTGCGCCGAATGCGATATGATATAAATCCACCCACGGGAACCCCCAAAACTCGGCAAGCTCGTTTCGGGGAACCCCTATCACGCCCGCAGGCATATCGCTCGCCGCAGGCGAATATCGCACGCGAAGCGTATATCGCAAATCCGCGCAGCGGATTTATTTCGTTGAAAAAAGCACGCCGCAGCGTGCTTTTTTATGGAGTGTGCCGAAAATGGGGCCCGCGTTCACGGGTCCCCTTTCCGGAGGGATTCGAGTCTCGCCTGCGGGCTCGGTCACGCCCGGCTCTGACAGCCCACCGGGCTGTCATTCACTACCGGGCGCCTTCGAATCCCCCAAGCAGAAAAAACACAGGACACGCAAAGCGTGTCCTGTGTTTTTTAAGCTGATGACGGGATTCGAACCCGTGACCTCGTCATTACCAATGACGTGCGCTACCTACTGCGCTACATCAGCGTCAACGTTGGTATTATAGCAGAATGTTCAACGGTTGTCAACACATAATTTCATTTTTTTCGTCCGATTTTTCCGGGAGCCATCGCCCGTTTTCCGGTCGCGGCGCACGGAAAGATACTTCGCCCGCCGGGGAACGTCTCTCCCGCGGAGCCCCACGCTTGACAAATCTTCTTTTTTATCCTATAATATCCCCTGCACGAAAAAATCCGAAAGGACACACCAACATGAAACGCATCATTACTTCGATCCTCGTTTTTATCCTCGCGTTCTCTCTCGTCGCTCCTCTTTCCGTTTCCGCGGAAAAATCCGGTGATTTTGAATACACCGTTGAGGACGGAAAGGCGACCATAACCGGCTACGTCGGCAAGGGCGGAGCCGTCACGATACCGTCAGAGATCGACGGGACTCCGGTGACGGCGATAGGGGCGCACGCCTTCGAGGGCCGGACGTCCGTCACGTCCCTCAAGATACCGAACTCCGTCGAAACGGTGGACATTACCGCCCTCAAGGGGTGCGATTCCATCGAGTCTCTCGACGTCGACACGGAGACCGTCACGATGGCGTTCTCCCGCCTGCCTTCGCTGAGGGAGGTCACCATCGGAGAGCATGTCAAAACGATCGGCGTCAGCGCGTTCGAGGTCTCCCCTTCCCTCACCACCGTCACGGTCAAAGGCCCGGTGACGGAGATCGGCAGCAGCGCCTTCGAGCAGTGCTCCTCCCTGAAATCCTTTACCATGCCGGACACGGTGGAGAAGATGGGCGACAGCGTGTTCTACAAGTGCACGTCCCTCGCCTCCGTCAAGCTTTCAAGCTCACTTAAGGAAATATTCGACGGGAATTTCGTGGAATGCACGTCGCTCAAAGAGGTCGAGATCCCGGATTCAGTGACGACCATAAAAGACTTCGCCTTCTACAACTGCCCCGCGCTCACCACCGTTTATATTCCCGCTTCCGTCACCAAGATCTGCGAGCTGGCGTTCGGTTACACTCCGTCGCTCAAAACCGTCAATTACGGCGGTACGGAGGAGGACTGGGAGAAGATCACCGTCGAGCACGGGAACGACGGACTTGACGGCGCAACCATCGAGTACAACAAGCGCTCCGGAAGCGAAGAGAAACAGATCCGGAATTCCGAAAACGTCACGCGCATCGTATGGACAGTCGTGGCGTGTCTGATCGTCGTCGCCGCGATCGTAACGGCGATACTCGTGTGGATCTCCGAGAAGAAGAAAAAGGAAGCAAAAAAGGCGCAGAGAAAGACGAAACGCTGACAGAAAGCCGTCCGGGCAGGACGCGGACACAACCGAATGAAAAGCGCCTCCGGTCTGTCGACCGGAAGCGCTTTTGTTATGCGTGGATTCGCGGGAGTTTCGCCTGTCGTCTGATTACGGCTCGAAGGTGCACTCCTGCTCGAAGAAGGGATCCGCCCAGAGGGAGTCCTCCGAGACTTTGACCGTGAACTTGTAGTCCGTGGGCTCGATCTCTTCGTCGCTGTCAAAGGAGAGATTCTCGTATCCGCAGCATCCCGCGAAAACGGACTCGCCCGCATACGAGGTGACGTATTTGCCGCCGATCTCAACGTCATCAACGCTGAACTTCACGTCCTTGTCGGTCTTGTTCTCGTAATAGACCTTCAGTCCGGGGACGCCCCAGCTGTCCTCGTCGACGCCGAGGACGATGACGGTATAATCGTCGGTGTCGACCACTACCTTCTCGCCGTCGACTGCCTTGCGCTCGGGATACTTGACGTTCGATTCGTCGAAGCCGGGCATGTAAACGGTGACGTTTTCTTTGACCAGCGCGTCGGCGAAGACGT
>JAFWWR010000199.1 GCA_017518025.1 Clostridia bacterium | reverse complement strand
TGTCGACGTAGTGCGGCGGCCTCGCCATTTTCATTTCGTATCCGTATTTCTCTTTCATCAGCGCGTGGAGCCGCGTCAGGTCCTCCACCGCGCCGTCGAAAGAACCGAGATAAAATCTTTTTCCGTAGACGAAGGGCTTTTTGCCGAACAGAACGTGGCGGTAGCCGTGGTTGGTGATCTGGTGGCCCCCGTCCAGCATCCGGCGGATCAGCCGTTCGTTGTGAACGGCGCCGCCCCGCTCGTCAAGACCGAGATCCGGATAGTGATCAAACTTCACGCCGCCCCAGGCGGGGGAGCCGAGCCGTCCCGCCTCGTCGGGATAGTTTTCGGAGGTGTCGCCTATCACGTCGAAGGTGCCGCGGGCGCCGTATTTTTCAAGGGTGTCAAGGATCACGTCGGTGAGGGACTTCCCGCCGAACAGATCCGGGCACGCCGGCACGTCCATGGGACCGTCGTCAAAGGTCATCGCCACGATACGCTTGTCCGTTTTCACCCGCTCGATCCGCCTTGTATACGACACGCGGCGCACCTCCGCCGGCGCGATGATTTTTTTCAGTATTTTTTTGCCTTTTTTGCCGATTTTAACAAGTAGTGACATTGTTTTTCTCCTGTTAATGCGCCTCCGGCGCATTTCATGCCGCGCCCTGCGCGGCAATTCATGTACCGAAGGTACAATTCATGCACAAAGTGCAATTCATTTTTTTCGGAACAGATCCCCCACGGCGCATTTCGCGGCGAACGCCAGCCATTTTATCCTTTTCCCGATGCCGCCGCCCGTTTTGTTGAGCTTCGTCCACTGGCTCCGCGCCACGTCGACCTGCCGCCCGTCTTTGCCGTCGGTTTTGTTCCCACATCGGAGCAGAGCCGCCTTCACCGCCTCCGCGGTGCGATCCTCCGCATCCACGGTCACGTAGCAGTTGCCGATCTCCCGGGGGAGGTGCGCGTCGCTCCCCGCAAAGGCGGGAAGGCCGTGCTTTTCCGCGAATTCCGCCGCTATGTCGTTGGCGCGGCGGTTTTTCCTGTTCGCGCGGCCGTTTTTCACTTCCACGCCGTCCAGCATGTCCGCGATGGGCGCGAATCTTGCGGGATCGTCGCACCGCTCGAAGGGATGCGCCAGCACCGCAAGCCCGCCCTGTGCGCGGATCTCGCGGACGATCCCGTCGAAGTCGCCCGACTCGACCGGCCCGGTGAGAAACAGCCCCAGCAGGTGGCCGTATTCCGTGGAGAATTCCTCTCCCCGGACGTAGACGAACCCCTCCGGCAGATCGCCCGACTCCGGGGACAGCGCGTCATGATCGCACACCGCCGCGCCGTCGAGCCCGGCGGTACGCGCCGCGTCGACGATCTCGCCGACGGTCATCCTGCCGTCCTGAGACAGATCCGAGTGTATGTGAAGATCGAGCTACAGTTTCATTTTTTATCGTCTTTCCGGCGACCGTCCTGCGGCCGCCTCGTCATTGCCGTTATTTGAACAGATACTCGCCGAGCTCGCGGAATTCGCGCACCACCGGCACGCCGCAGGCGAGAAGGTCCGCCTCGCTCTGGTGGCCGAAGGCGCAGAGAATGCAGTCCGTGCCCATCTCCCGCGCCGCGTCGAAGTCGTTCAGCGTGTCGCCGATCACCACCACGTCCCGGGGAGGGAAGGGCTTCGATCCGAGCCACGCCGCGCCGCGCTCCGTCTTGCTCCCCGCCAGCAGGTCGCCGGCGGTCAGCACCGCGTCGAAGTACTGAGCGATCCCGGCCTCCGCCATCTTCTCGTCGATGAGATCCCGGTGAGCCGAGGAGAGTATCGCCTGGCAGACTCCCGCGTCGCCGAGCCGCCGCAGAAGGTCCTCCGCGCCGTCGCAGAGCGTGCTGTCGAAGGACGGGTAGATATCGTAGTAGTCCCGCCCGATCTCGGTCATGGGAGTCACCTCGAGATCGAACAGGTTTTCCCAGAATTTGCTGATGGGGTAACCCATGAAGGAATAGTACTGCTCCCGGGTGATAGGCGCCATTCCCCGCCGCCGGAGTATTTCGTTTGAGGTCATGAGGGACGCCTGAAAATCGTCGATCAGCGTGCCGTTCCAGTCCCATATCACGGCGCGGTAGCGGGGTTTTGTCATAGGCGTCTCCTTCTTGAAAATGTTTTTTATTTGTCTTTGTTATCACCCTGGTCGGAATCATGCTCTTTTCTTATTTCGTTCATGTACCCGGCCGTAATGATACCTGCGGGGAGTGCCACAATCGCAATGCCGAAAATAGAAGAAAACATGGTGATGATACGTCCGATAGTTGTCACAGGATAAATGTCTCCGTAACCGACGGTTGTCAGCGAAACTGTTGCCCAATAAACCGCATCAAAGAAATTGGAGAATGAATCAGGTTCGACGTTGAAAACGACAAGCGCAGAGACCATAATATATCCTACTGCCAATGCGCCTACTGCTAACAACGTTCTTTTTGATGAGCGTAGAACATTCCCTATGATCTCAAATGATCTGGAGTATCTGACCGCTTTAAAAACACGAAACACTCTCAAAGCTCTTATCATACGGAGCACGCGAAGTACCTTGAATCCGCTGCTTACAAAAGTGAGAGAGGGGAGAATTGAAATCAGGTCCACGATCGCCATAGGTGAAAATGGGTACCGGATAAATGAAACCGGGCCTGCTTTTTCAAATTTGTAATCTGCCGTTACCCAACGAAGTATGTAATCAACAATGAAAATTGCGACTGAAATCTTATCGAAAAAATAGAAAACCGTGTTTTCGGATTTGAAGGCAAGCGGAATAAGACTGATAATGATAACGACTATCATTGAAAAATCGTAGACGGTACTCAAACGGTCGTTTCCGTCGGATTTCTCGATTATCTCAAATATTCTTTTTCTCAAACCTGTTTTCTCCTTCATCCAAATTCTCCTCCCATAATTATAAACCAATCCCCCCGCAAAATCAAGACAAACCGGAAACAATCCCCACGTACCGACAGGCAGTGTCAGACAGCGACAAAAAAACGGCTGACCGACCAGCCGGACGCTTTTCAGTTATCAGTTATCAGTTATGATTTCGCCATGCGGGGAAAGTTATGAGTTCCGCTCCGCGGAACGTTATGATATGATCGCCCGGCGAAGTCAACGTTGCCGGAGGCAACTCATAACTTTGCGAAGCAAATCATAACTCAAAACTCGCCGTCAGGCGATCATAACTGAATCTTATGGTTCCGGCGCCGATTCTCCGCGAAAAAGAAACTGCTTGCAATCCCGTTCTGAATCGTATATACTTGTCTTAACGACGATCATCGGGGGGTGTTCGGTCATGTTTACCGGAAACTACAACTTCTTCGCGTACAAATACAACATCCCGGGGTATACGGGGCAGGACCACGGCGGCCTCGCCCAATATCTTTATCTCGCGATCTCTGCGGTACTCCTTGTGGCGCTGCTCATGGCGCTCCGCAGGACGAAGCGTGAGACGGTGCGCCGGATGATCGGCGTCCTCGGGATATTCCTCACCGCGCTTTACATCGGCAAGACGGCGTGGGAGTCGTACTTCGACGTCCGGCTGAACGGAGGATTCAACTTCTACCTTCTGCCCTTCGACTCCTGTTCCCTCATCATGCCCGCCGCCCTCATCGCCGGCTTCGGAAAAGGGAAGATCAGCGACGCGGCGTCCTGCTGGATCGCCACCGGCGGCGTGGTCGGCGGGTTTGCCACCATGCTGTTCCTCAACGCGTTCTACTTTTACCCGTTCCTCTCCTTCGGCGCGCTCTACTCCATGCTGTGGCACTTCCTCATGGTCTTCATGGGCCTTCTGATCCTCGTCACAACTCCGCGGAATATCAGTTTTGCCACCGTCACCCGGGGGTATCTGTTCCACCTTGTCGCCTCGGTCGTCGTTATCCCCGTCGATTTTATCTGGAAGTTCGACTTCATGCTCTACCGGGAGCTTGGCGGCGTGCCGTTCTTCGAGGGGGTCGCGTCCCGCCTGACGGATAAGGGACTCGTGTTTCTGAATCCGCCTATGATGCTGATCCTGTATTTCCTCGCTTTTGCCCTCGTCTGGCTCATCGCCGCGGGGATCAAAAACAGAAGGAGCGCCCCGCGTAATAACTGACGAAAAAACGCCGCAGGCGGCCTGACCGCCTGCGACGTTTTTTTTATGCCCTTTTACAGCGTTACGCGCTCCTCGGAGACGTCCCCGTCTCTCAGCGTGAGGATGAGCGCCTCGCGCTCCTTTACCGAGGTGCAGTAAGACTTGCCGTCAAAGCGGATCACCACCGCTTTTTCGTTGCCCTTCTCCGTCCAGTCGGTGTTGAGGAGCATCAGCGTCCCGCCCTCATCCTCCACGTACCTGGTCCAGAACACCTCGCCGGATGGATCTTCCACGTAGGTGTCCGTCAGCGTTTCCTCCGCGAGACGCGCCACGATGGCGGCGCTGAACTCACGGAACAGCTCGTGGCCGGGATACGCCCAGAGCGTCAGCGTGTAGACGTATCCGTCGCCCACGCGGTTTCTCACCAGCATCGGTTCCCCGGTGAAGGAATCCCACGCCACGACCTCGGCTCCGGAGAGCTCCACTTCGGCAAGGTACGCGCGTCCGTCCTCCGTGACGTCGTCGCTGGGGAGAGCCGACAGCGCCGGCTCGACGTAGCTCTCTCTGCCTGCGGCGTTCCACTGGCCGGAGTATTCCTTGCCCCGTCCCTTGACGCGGATGCCGCACAGTTCCGTGAGGTCGCCGTCGCGGATCAGATCGAGATCTTCCATGTCGCGGAGGAACTCTCTCTTCTTGTGGCGCGAGAACTGCGGTATCCCGGTGAGGATGACGCCGCCGTTCCTCACGAATTCCGTGAGTTTCGCCTCGTCCTCCTCATTCGCCGTATGCCAGCCGAGATTGAGGATGAGGCCGTAGTTTTTAAGATAATCCGCGGAGGCCTCCACGGGCACGCAGTCAAAGTCCCCGTAGGGGGTCCCCGTAAAGAAGAACCTGCGCATATCGAACCGCTGTCTCAGAGGGTGAGTCGACGCGCCCGGCATGAGAACGTCCAGCACCTGGCGCGATTTCTCCGGTTGACCGTGGCCCCACTCCGGCGAACTGTTGCCGAAGAGACCCCACACGGAGTAGTGCGGATCCTGTTCCGAGTCGCAGATGAATCCGTTGAACGGCGCCGCCCAGCGGCCCTCCAGGAACGCGATCTTACGCACGTTCCTGCCGCGTCTCGGGTGGGTCGACACGAATTTGAAGAACCGCCTCGTCATGTCGCGCTTGCCCTTGGTGAGCAGGTCGTCCCAGCACTGCCGTTCCTCTTTGGTGAGGATGAACAGACAGTCCTCCTCGTATATGGTGTTCGCGCCCATCATCCACGGCTGCATGAGCGAGAGGAAGTACTGGCCGAGATGATTTTCGTGGTAGGGCTGGAAGTTGTGCTGGATGGCGATATGGACGCCCCAGCGCCCCTTGCCCAGCGCCTCCGCCGCAGGTCTCGCCTGGGTGAGAAGAGTGGAGGTGTTGCCCACCATGGTCTCCGCCCTCACGAAATCCGCGCCCGCGAGGAAGCTGTATCTGATGCCGCCCGAGGCGTCGCCGAAAGCGGTACAGTCCGCCACGGTGTGCGCCCGGTCGATCTCGATCTTCAGATCTTCGATGTATTTTCGCGCCGCCGTCTCCATGTCGTCGGACGCATAGGGCTCCGCGGGATCGTAGGCGTAGACTTTGCCGGGGTATTCGTGGAGGCCGCAGTCGCTGAACATATTGCCTGACGCCCTGACGAGTGCGCCGCTCATGTAGTCGGTGCAAGCGGAGACCCACAAACCGTGGTCGCGGCAGAACTCGCCCCAGCGGGTGAGCAGCTCGTCAGGCACGTTCCCCTCCTTGAAGGAGCGGAACATTATGTAGTTGCCGAGGCGCGTGCGCGCCGTGTAATCAAGAAGCCAGTCCATGAATCCCTCGCCGTCGTGGGGGACGGCGGTCATGTCGTAGCCCACGCGGACGGGGTCCGCTTCGGGCTCGGCGTCGAGGACCTCTACCTCCGCTTCGGTCCCGGCGCGGAATTTCGCCATGCCGGGTTCGTCAAGACGGAATCGGAACTCGTTCCATCCCTTCTCGCAGTCCAGCGTGATCTCCCCGTCGGGCAGAGCGACGGTCATCCTGTCCGGCCTTGCCGCGAAGACGCGGCCGAAGAATTCCTCGCCCTTCAGCACCCACTCGGGAAGGGAGAGCTGGCCGTGGTCGTAGCCGCACTGCCTCCATTTGATCCGGCTGGGGCAAAAGCAGAGGGAAGACAGATTCCTGATGGTGATGACGTGCTCGCCGGGGGAGAGCTGCACTCTCACCCAGTCGTCCTCCAGGAACTGGATAAAATAGTCGTGGTAACGGTAGTACTTTTTATACTTCTTCACGATCTCGCCGTCGCACAGAAGGGCGAGCTCGATATATGACGATACCTGGGTATTCTTCTCGGGATCGTACTCCTTGGCGATCATCGCCTGCGTGTGGAAAAGAGTCTCCTCGTAGTCGTGGGATGGCTCGGGGATGTTCACTTTGAAGGTGAGATCCTGTCCCGGCATGAGCCACGCCAGATCCATCCGGTGCCAGTTGTGGACGGGAAGGCCCATGTCGTAAGATTCGATGGCCGATTCTCCCGGCGCGGGTGCGGGCCGGAACCACAGATACCGGTCCAGAGTCACGATGACGGAGCATCCGAGGTATTTCGGACCTACGGGATACTCGAGCCGTCCCTTTTTCCGCAGCTCCGCCGCTGAGAATTTCACGCTGAAGCTCTCCGTCTCAAAGGAGAACACGGCGCCGTCCCCGACCTCCGTCTCGAACCTGACTCCGGCGACGCCTCTCTTGGTGCGGATGGACCACCGGGGACCGTCCAGCGGGATCTCCCGCGCCGACAGACCGGGGCCGAACCAGATCACGGGGTAGTCGAGCCGGAACGACTTGTCGATCCTGCCCCCCTCGCAGGAGAGGGAACCGTCCCAGACGTATACGGGGTGGTAGTGCCTTCTCGAGTAGAGATACTGATATCCGAAATCGATCCTGAAATCAAGCTTCATAAATAATCCTCCGTCGCGGTTTTTGGTTTGTCCTGTCTCATACGTTAATGATACCATATACCGGCGGAAGTTTCAAGGGCGGGGAGGAGGCGTTTTTTATAATTTTATCAGCTCTGCGATAAAGTTGCTTTTTCCCGGAATATGTGTTATACTAAAGCGCGAAAGGAGATGAAAACATGAAGGTGACGAAATCTCTCGCGGCCTTTTACCGGCTGGTGTATATAGTTTTGCTTATCTGGTTCGGCTGGACCAGCGTTTTCGCGTTCGGAACGGACGGAAAACTGACAAAATCCGGAGCCGAGCTGATCGTTTTCTCGATCATCCTGATCTTTCTGCTGACCGCTCTTGATTTTATTCTCCATTTCAAACTGATGAAGGGTACGGACGACGACGATTTCGCGTTCTACTCCATGTTCGAGAACGGGATCTCCCTTGGGATCTGCACCATCATGGTGGTGGTCACGATCTTCAAGGGCTGGTTCATCGGACTGTTCGCGGCGGTGTCTCCCGCGGTGGCGGTGGCGTTCTCCGTCGCGGAATTCGTCTTCTGGTTCTTCAGGGGAAAGAAAAAGGGGAACGAAAAAAAGGACGAGCAGGATGAGGTCGTATACGACCCTCACGCAAAACGGTAAAAAACGATCCCGAGCCGCGGGCGGTCCCGCGGCTTTTTCGCAATAAACGATACGGATGAAAAACGACGTCGCAAGGAGACAGAAATGGGAGAGAGATTCATTTACGACAGGGACAAGCTTCCGAGGCCTATCCTCGAAGGGCACGAAGACTGGATAGATCTGTACTACAAGGCGTGGGAGCTGGCGTTCCGGAACGTGGAATACCTGAACAAACCCGGCTGGAAGGACATCATGACCTGCATGCCGGGCGTGGGCGTCACCTGGCAGTGGGACTCGTGCATCATGACGTTCATCACCAATTATTCCAACGGCACGCTGAACGCGCTGAATAATCTGGACAACCTCTATATGCTGAGGCGCGAGTCGGACGGCTTCATGTCCATGGCCTACGTCATCGAGACGGGAGAACCCGCCTACGGCGAGAGGATCAACCCGCCGCTCATGGCGTGGGCGGAGTGGGAGCACTACCTCGTCTCCGGCGACAGCTCGCGATTCGGGGAGGTCCTCCCCGCGCTGGAAGGGATCTATTCCTTCATCGAGAACAAAAGAAAAAGGGACACCTGCGACCTCTACTGGTTCGAGGATCCCGGGTCCTCGGGTATGGATAACTCCCCCCGGGGCGGGTATTTTGCAAAACATCTGGACGGAAGCGACGTGTGTCACGTTGACCTTGCGTGCCAGCAGGCGCTGAGCGCCGACCGGATAAGCAGGATCTGCGACGTTCTGGGCCTGCCCGACAAAGCGGCGTTCTACAGAAGCGAAAAAGCGAGGATAAACGCGCTGATCAATTATTATCACTGGAGCGACAGGGCAGGGTGGTATTTTGATTTCTTCGCCCGGGACGAGAGAGGGACGAAGGTGAAACTCATCAACTCCAAGACCGCGGCGGCGTTCTGGGCTCTCCTCGGCGGCGCGGCGGACGGAGAAAGACGTTCGAGGATGAAGGACCACATGTTCGACCCCGGCGAATTCTTCACGAAGATCCCCTTTGCGTCGCTGTCGGCGGACGACCCGAACTACGACAGAACGGGCGGATACTGGCTCGGAGGCGTTTGGCCGCCCACAAATTTCGCGGCGGTGAGAGGTCTCTGCGAGACCGGCATGCGTGAACTTGCCCGGACTGCGGTGGTCCGGATGCTCGAGGGAATGAGCGCCGTCGCCCGGGATCCCGCCTT
>JAFWWR010000016.1 GCA_017518025.1 Clostridia bacterium | reverse complement strand
TGGGCGGCGGAGTGCCTTAAGTTCTTTTTTGTTCATTGTCAATAGACTCCTTGTTGTCAATATACTCATTTGCGTTTTGAGGGGGAATAATACGTCGTCCGAGCCGCCGATTCAATTCTCCTCGGATAGTACCCGTTTGTTTTTTGTGTTAAATTAACACGGTAACACACGCCTGCTTTATCGCAAGTGTCCCTCGGAGCATTTTTTCACTTTACAGCGGATCGGATTTGATTTTCGCGAATTTGCGGGGGTACACGGCGGGGGTGCGTTTCACTTTTTCGTACAAAACCAGTGTCCGCGCGTCCCCTCCGGGGAGGGTATAGGCGATCCTCTCCCGCAGGACGAGGCCCAGCGTCTTCGCCGCGCCTGAAGCGGCCGCCGTCTCATCTTCGGGTCCTTTGTACGCCGCCACCGCGCCGCCGACTTTCACGAAGGGCGCGCAGAGCTCCAGCAGCGCGGGGAGAGAGGACACTGCTCGCGCGACGGCGAGATCGAATGTCTCGCGCATGCCGCCTCCCGCCGTGGCAAGCTCCTCCGCTCTGCCCTCTGCCGCCGTCACGTTGCCGAGTCCAGCGGACTCCGCGGCGCGCCTCACGTGGGCGATCTTTTTCCCGGTGCTGTCGATCCCCCACACCCTGACGGCGGGAAAGATCTCACCGTCGCAGGCCGCCGCAAGCGGCAGAGACGGGAATCCGGCTCCGCATCCCACGTCGACGGCGGTCGAGCCGTTCCGCAGGATCCCCCGGTCGGCGAAGATCTTCAACGGGATGAGACTGTCGAGCATATGCTTTTCGACCACGCCCCCAAGATCCAGTATGGCCGTCAGATTTGCCGTCGCCGCGCCCTCCAGGAGAGAGGCGTAGATCGAATACAGTTTCTTCTCAAAGGACGGCTCGAACAATCTCCCGTCGCAGTTCAAAGCGGAGCACTCCCGCGCCGCCCGCTCGTACTCGCGGACGAAGTCGTCAAAGGCGGCGGGGCGCGGAACGTCACTTCTCATCATTCGCCTCCCCGTCCGTCCTTCGCCTCGAGGCGAGCCAGATCATCAGCACCGATATATCGGCGGGATTCACTCCCGAAATGCGTGACGCCTGCCCGAGAGAGGCGGGGCGGACCTTGTTCAGGTTCTGCGCCGCCTCGATCCTGAGTCCGCGGATCCCGGTATAGTCCACGTCCGCCGGCAGAGCGACGTTTTCCGCCTTTTCCGTGCGGCGCACGTCGTCCAGTTGCCTCCTGACGTACCCCTCGTACTTGATCTCCGTTTCAATGTGATCCTGCAGGTCGCGTGAAAGCTCCGCCGTCGCCGGGTCCAGCGCGGCCACGTCGTCTATCCCGATCTGAGGCCGCTTTATCATATCCGCGGCGCTGATCCCGGAGGTCACCGGGGCGGCGCCCTTTGATTCCAGCACCGGATTTGCCGTCCCGGGGCCGAAATTCACGTGGCGGAGCCGTTCCTTTTCCTCCTCGGTGCGCCTCCGGCGCTCAAGAACGTCGCGATACCGCTCGTCCGAGATGAGACCGGCGCGCCTGCCGTATTCCGTGAGACGGTCCCGGGCGTTGTCCTGCCTCAGAAGAAGGCGGAATTCGCTCCGGCTCGTCATGATGCGGTAGGGCTCCGTGATCCCCTTGGTCACGATATCGTCCACCATGGTACCGATGTAGGACGAATACCGCGGCAAGACGATCTGCTCCTCTCCGCGCAGGTCGAGAGACGCGTTGATCCCCGCCAGAAGTCCCTGGGCCGCCGCCTCCTCGTAGCCGGAGGTGCCGTTGAACTGTCCCGCGCCGTACAGTCCGCGGATCTTCTTGAATCCGAGAGTGGGAAGCAGCTCCGCGGGATCGGTGAGATCGTATTCGATGGCGTAGGCGTAGCGCATGATCTCCGCCTCCTCGAATCCGCGGATGGTGCGGAGCATCTTATACTGCACATCGGCGGGCAGGGATGACGAAAACCCCTGCAGGTAAATCTCGTCGGTGTTCCGCCCCATGGGCTCCACGAAGAGCTGGTGGCGTTCCCTGTCAGCGAACCGTATCACTTTGTCCTCGATGGAGGGGCAGTACCGCGGGCCCGTGCCGTGGATCTGCCCCGAAAACAGGGGCGAGCGGCCGATATTGTCTCTTATGACCCGGTGGGTCTCTTCGTTGGTGTACGCCACGTGGCAGAGCGCCTGATCTATCCCGTTCAGCTCCGCCTCGTCGGTGAGGCAGGAGAACGGAGTGATGTGGTCCTCCCCCTCCTGCACGTCCAGCGCGTCAAAGTCGATGGAACGGCGGTGGATGCGCGGCGGA
>JAFWWR010000198.1 GCA_017518025.1 Clostridia bacterium | reverse complement strand
CGGTCACCGCCGGTGAGGACGAGGTCTACGACGAAAATCAGATCCAGGTCCTCGAAGGGCTCGAAGCGGTAAGAAAAAGACCCGGTATGTATATCGGCACCACCTCCGCGGGAGGACTTCACCATCTCGTCTACGAGATAGTGGACAACTCCATCGACGAGGCCATGGCGGGCCACTGCGACAGGATAGAGATATCGCTCCTGCCGGACGGCTCCGTGGAGGTCTGCGACAACGGCCGCGGAGTGCCGTCGCAGATGCATCACAAGGTCAATAAACCGACCCTCGAGGTGGTTTTCTCCGTCCTTCACGCCGGAGGCAAATTCGGCGGCAAGGGATATAAGATCGCCGGAGGGCTTCACGGCGTCGGCGCGTCCGTGGTCAACGCCCTGTCCGAGTGGTTCAAGGTGGACAACTGCTACGAGGGACAGAGATATACCATCGAATTCAGGAAGGGCGAGATCTCGAAACCCTTCGAGTGCGTGGGAAGCTCCGACGGACGGCACGGTCTGACGGTGCGGTTTAAGCCCGACCCGGACGTGTTCACCGAAACGACGGAATTCAATATAGACACCCTCCTCACCCGGCTGCGCGAGCAGGCGTTCCTCAACGCCGGCATCAGGATCATCATCCGCGACAAGAGAAAGAAGGTTAAGGACGATCCTCTCGGCGCCGAGCCGGAGGAGATAAAGCACGAGACGATGCCCGATGACTACGACGAGGACGATGAAGACCTCGGCGAGGGCGTGGACGATATCGGCGAGAAGAGAAAGCTCGATCTCTCGGACAAGGAGGAGGACAGAAAGACCTCCTACGTGGAGGACGGATACCGCGTCTGGGATCTGATGTACAAGGGCGGCATCAAGTCCTTCGTGGAGCAGCTCAACTCCACCAAGGGCAAGATCCATCCGGGCGTGATCTACATGAAGGCGATGAAGGGAGACGTTATCGCCGAGATCGCCATGCAGTACAACGACAGCTACAACGAGACCATCGTCACCTTCGCCAACAACATGGCGACCATCGACGGCGGTACTCACGAGACGGGCTTCAAGGCCGCCATCACCAAGGTGATGAACGACTACGCCCGGAAGATCGGCGTCCTGAAGGACAGTGACAAGAACCTCAGCGGCGAGGACGTCCGAGAGGGGCTCTGCGCCGTGGTGTCCGTTAAGCTCACCGACGCCCAGTTCGAGAGCCAGACCAAGGCGAAGCTCGGGAATTCCGAGGTCCGCGGCATCGTCGAGGGCATCGTCACCGAAAAACTGTCGGAATTTTTTGAAGAAAACCCCGCGGCGGGCCGCGCCATAGTCGAAAAATCCATCGCGGCGTCGAGAGCCCGCGAGGCGGCGAGAAAAGCGCGTGAGCTGACCCGCCGCAAGGGCGTGCTTGAGAACTCCGCCCTGCCGGGCAAGCTCCGGGACTGCCAGGACAGACGCTCCGAGCTGTGCGAGGTCTTCCTTGTGGAGGGAGACTCCGCAGGCGGCTCCGCCACCAGCGGACGGGACAGCCGCTACCAGGCGATCCTGCCTCTCCGCGGCAAGGTGCTGAACGTGG
The DNA here is from genome assembly GCA_017518025.1 of Clostridia bacterium. GTDB lineage: Bacteria > Bacillota > Clostridia > Oscillospirales > CAG-272 > RUG11130. The sequence continues at coordinate 126 of JAFWWR010000198.1, read as the reverse complement.
AGAAGTCCCGCCTCGACAAGGTATATTCAAACGAGTCGCTGATACCCATTATTCAGGCGCTGGGCTGCGGCATCGGCGAGGACTTCGATCCCGAAAAGCTCCGCTACGGCAAGATCATCATCATGG
>JAFWWR010000197.1 GCA_017518025.1 Clostridia bacterium | reverse complement strand
ATGTTCGGCAAGGACGATATCGACCGCGTCACCGTAACGGCTGAGGATGAGTCCGGGACCACGCTGAAGATGGTCATAAAAGGGAAGAACTACAACGACAGGATCGACGAGCTGCTGGGCGACCTGATCTCGTCCTACGAGACCATGGGCGCGAAGATAACCCGGTGCGAGGTGACCAGCGATCCCGTGTGCGAGTACACCATCTCCCCGGAGGGGTATATCTCGAAGGTTGCGCTCTCCTTTGAAATGGAGATGGAGATGGAACTCAGCGGTATCACCATGGAGATGAAGCTCGTCCAGGATTCGGTGACTGAGATCACGGATCCCGACGGGGAAGTGGAGATCGTGTTCCCGGACGCGGGGTGAACGATAAAAAGAAAGTGAGCGTACTGAAATGGGAGAAAAAACCGTAATCGGAATAGACGTGGGCGGCAGCACCACCAAGATCGTGGGATTCCGCGGAAGCAAAGACCGTTCGGCTCTGATCGATCCGATCTTCGTCCGCGCCACGGATCCCGTGACCGCCACCTTCGGCGCGTTCGGCAAGTTCCTCGACGAGAACGGGCTGAACCTCAGCGACATCGAGAAGGTGAAGATCACCGGCGCGGGGTCTTCGTTCGTCACGAAGCCCATTTACGACCTGCCCTGCGAGAAGGTGGAGGAGTTCAAGGCCATCGGCCTCGGCGGACTGTACCTCTCCGGGTATAAGACCGCAATCGTCGCCAGTCTCGGCACCGGTACGGCGCTGGTCCACGCCGAGGCGGGCAAAAAGCCCCGCCACCTGGGCGGCACCGGAGTCGGAGGCGGCACCCTTGTGGGCCTGTCTAAAAAACTGCTCGGTATGGATACCATCGAGCATATCGAGGCGCTGGCGAAAGAGGGCTCTCTGGACCGGGTCGATCTGAAGATCGGCGACATCGTGAACCACGACAGTATCCCCGGCTTTACCGACAACACCACCGCGTCGAATTTCGGCAAGCTCAGCGACATCGCCACCCAGGCGGACATCGCCCTCGGCATCATCAACATGGTGTTCGAGACCATCGGCATGGTGTCCATCTTCGCGGCGAGAAACTACGGCCTCCGGGACGTGGTGCTTACGGGCAACCTGTCCGGCATGGAGACCGCCCGCTCCGTTTTCGACGGGCTGAACAAGCTGTTCGATGTGAACTTCACGATCCCCGAGTATTCGCGGTTCGGCACGGTCATCGGAGCGGCGCTGGCGGAACAGGACTGATTTTTTCCCGGGGTCGCGCACGTCCGCAGTATACATCCAGCAAAAAATGAATATAATAGTATTACCGCCGGCACTGACCACGCCGGGGTGACGGCAGTACACAAAAGGGCCCCCGAATCTATCGGGGGTCTTTTGCTTTCCGGCGGCGCACCGGGGTCACCTCGCCGGACGGATGAACATCTGGGTCCAGTAGAGGGTGCCGTTCGATTTTTTGGCGACGCCCACGCCGATCTCGCTGACGTTGCCGCTGAGGATGTTGGAGCGGTGGCCGGGGGAGTTCATCCACGCGTTCATGACCTCTGCGGGGGTGCGCTGGCCGTAGGCGATGTTCTCCGCCGCGGCGGTGAACCGGAGTCCGAAGGACTCCATCATGTCGAAGGGCGAGCCGTAGGTCGGGGAGGTGTGGGCGAAATAGCCGCGATTCAGCATGTCCTCGGATTTGTACCGCGCCACGCGGCAGAGCTCCCAGTTTTTCGCGAGAGGAGAAAGGCCGCGTTTTGTCCGCTCCACGTTCGTCAGGCGGATGACCTCGTCCTCGAGGGACAGAAGGGAGGATCTTTCCGGTATGGCGATCCGGTCGCCGGGGTAGATGAGGGCGGGATTTTTGATCTGCGGATTGGCGTCGATCAGCTCGGACAGCCCCACCTCGTACCGGACGGCGATCTTCCACATGGAGTCGCCCTTCACCACCGTGTAGACGTCCCCCGCGGCGGACGCGCCGACGGAGAGAGCCGCCGTCAGAAGGGCGATAAGGGGTATGATCATTTTTTTTTCATATCATTAAACCTCTTTCGGTAGATTCGATCTTATTATCTCCGATACGAGGCGGCGGTAATGAGGAAAAATGCGGCGCTGCGGGAAAAGAAACGGGTTGCTATGTTCTCGCTGGAAATGTCCAACGAACAGCTGGTCCATCGCCTCATCTCTCAGCAGACCGGGATCAACACGCAAAAGCTGCGTACCGGGAAACTCACAAATGACGACCTGACATT
>JAFWWR010000196.1 GCA_017518025.1 Clostridia bacterium | reverse complement strand
CATCGGAGGTGCGGATATCAAGCTGTCCGCTGCGGGGGCATTTCTGCTCGGCTGGCAGAAAGGGCTGGCCGCCCTGATCCTCGGGCTGACACTGTCGCTGATCGTTGTTCCCATCGTGCGCAGAATCCGGCATGAGGACAGCCGGAAAGCCTTTGCGCTCGTTCCGTTCCTCGCGGTCGGGATCATGACCGCGCATCTCATCTGAAAGAAAGGGGGAAACCATCATGAAAAACAGAACCGTCCTCGGCATCGTCTGTATCCTTCTCGCGCTTGTCCTTGCCTTCGGCATCGCGCCGTTCGTGAACAAGTTCTCGGACAGCAGGAGTGAAGTGCTGAGGGTAAAACAGAGTGTGACACAGGGACACAGGATGACCGGGGACGATATCGAACGCGTCAGTGTTGGGAACTACAATCTGCCGCCCGACGTGCTGACGAACGAAGACGAAGTGGTTGGCAAATACGCGGCGGTCGGTCTGACAAAGGGCGACTATCTCTTTGCCGTGAAACTGACCGATACCGCGGACAGCGCGAACGACGTCTTCAAAACCCTGAACGGGTCGCAGATTGCCGTGTCCGTAACCATCCCCAGCTTTGCGGGAGGCTTGTCCGGCAAACTGCAGAACGGTGATATCGTCTCGATGATCGTGTACAACGGGGAGAAAAAGGAATCCACGATTCCCGAAGCCCTGAAATACGTCCGCGTCATCACAGCAACAACCGCCGAGGGTCTTGACAAGGATGAACTCGTTCAGAAGGAGGACGGGACTTATGAACTGCCCTCAACGCTGACGCTGCTCGTCACCGACTATCAGGCCCGGCTCCTCGCGGAGTACGAAAACTACGGGAAGATGCACGCTGCTCTCGTCTGCCGTGACAACGAGAAACAGGCGAAGAAGTACCTGAAAGAACAGGCGGACATTCTGGAAGAACTTCTCGAAAAGGAAGCGGAAGAAGAGAAAGAAGGTGAGGATCTTGGCTAAAGTGACTGCCGTCTGGGGAGCACCGGATTCCGGGAAAACCACCTTCGCCGTGAAACTTGCAGCGGCGATCTACGACAACTACAACAGCACCGTGATGCTTGTCTGCCCGGACATGGAAACACCGACACTTCCCGTGCTCTTCCCGAACGCGAAGCGTGACGACCTCTCCTCCATCGGCGCGGTACTTGCCAAGACGGAGGTGACGAAGGACGATGTGATCCTGCACACCGTGTCGATCCGGGGGATGGAAAACTTCGGCGTCGTCGGCTTCAAGGACGGCGAGAACAAGTACACCTACCCGAGCTTCGACGAGGTGAAGGTGCGGGCCCTGTTTGCCGCTCTTGCGGACAATGCGCAGGTCATCATCGTGGACTGTACCTCAACTCTCTCGAATCCGATCTCTGCCTACGCCGTGAAATATGCCGACGAGGTCATCCGGATCGCTGCACCGACCCTGAAATCCGTCAGCTGGCAGTCGTCCCAGCTTTCACTCTACTCCGATCCTGTTTACAAACTGGAACGGCAGCATCCGGGACTGAATACCCCGGACGGAGAGCTGTATATGCCCGAT
>JAFWWR010000195.1 GCA_017518025.1 Clostridia bacterium | reverse complement strand
GTCGATGACGATCATTTCGTTCTCAGCCACCTTGGAGGAGAGCGCGCCGGTGATAGCCAGTCTTCTTACCTTCTTGTTGAGTTTCGTTCTGTAGGAACGGGGCTTCGGTCCGAGAGCGACTCCGCCGTGAGTCCACTGGGGAGATCTGGTGGAACCCTGCCTTGCGCGGCCGGTGCCCTTCTGTCTCCACGGCTTTTTGCCTCCACCGGAGACTTCCGTTCTGGTCAGAGTGGACTGGGTGCCCTGTCTCTGATTACCGAGATAATTCTTAACAGCCGCGTGGAGGACGGCTCCGCTGACCGGCGCCGCGAATACTTCGTCGGAGAGGTTGATCTTACCGACTTCGCTGCCTGCCATGTTTACAACTTTGATTTCCGGCATTTCTTTTTCCTCCTTCCGACTTATTTCACGGTGTCGCGGATGAACACGATGTTGCCGCGGGATCCGGGAACGGCTCCCTTGACGGCGATGATGTTCTTTTCCGCGTCGACCTTAACGACTTCGAGATTCAGTATGGTGACCTGTTCGTTACCGTACTGTCCCGCCATTTTCTTGTTCTTGTAGATCCTGGACGGGGTCGAGTTTGCACCCATGGAACCGGGCTGACGGTGTACGGGGCCCGTACCGTGGGTCATCTTCAGCGTGTGGAAGCCCCATCTCTTGATCGCGCCGGAATATCCGTGGCCCTTCGAAGTACCTGTGATGTCGACCTTGTCGCCTGCGGCGAAGGTATCGACGGCTACTACGTCGCCTACGTTCATTGACGCGGAATCCTCAAGACGGAATTCCTTGAGATGGCGTTTCGGGCTGACGCCCGCCTTCTTGAAGTGGCCTGCCGCGGGTTTCGTGACAAGCTTTTCACGGATGTCTTCGAAGCTGAGCTGAACAGTGTCGTATCCGTCTGTCTCGACGGTCTTCTTCTGAGTTACGGGACACGGGCCCGCCTCGATGACCGTCACGGGGATCACAAATCCGTTTTCGTCGAAGATCTGCGTCATCCCCAGCTTTTTGCCGATGATTCCTTTCTTCATCGTTCTTTTCCTCCTTAAAGGTTATTGGTTGGCTCGCGGCCAACTTGACCTTACCGTCATCAAGCGGCGATCCCCGACCCGGAGGGGGTCTCGGACGCACGTGCTCTGTACGGGCAGGTTATATGCCTTGGCCGCGCCGTTCTGTCGGGGCGGCGGGCCGAAGACGCTTTGGGGTGTGCCTTACAGTTTGAGGTCGATGTCGACTCCCGCGGAGAGTTCCACGGACATGAGAGCTTCGACGACCTTCTGCGAGGGCTTCTTGATCACGATGAGTCTCTTGTGGGTCCTCTGCTCGAACTGCTCGCGGCTGTCCTTATATTTGTGGACTGCGCGGAGGATGGTCACGATCTCCTTGTCGGTAGGGAGCGGCACGGGACCGGAAACCTCTGCTCCGTTCCTCTTGGCGATGTCGACGATCTTAGCCGCCGCAGCGTCAACGAGGGAGTGCTCGTAGCTCTTGAGTTTCACCTTGATCTGTTCTCTTGCTGCCATTTGTTTGCCTCCTATTTTATAGTGTTTGTGTTTTGAGGCGGTGAACACGCGGCCGGGCGTTCCTTTTGCCCCCATAGCATAGCCGGAACCCGCGTTATCGCAAAGTCCCGGTCCGATATGCAGTCAGAGTCTTGAAAAGGACGGCGCAACCGTACGTTCCCTCGCCCGGCTCAATGCCGGACATACTCCACGGAAATTCCCCGTTTTGCCCTGACAGTAGGGGCAAATCGGCAACCTCCCGCTTCATCGCGCATCAAACACAAGCATTATATCAAATTCCGGTTTTTTTTGCAAGAAAATTCCTGCTTTATTTCAGAAAAATGTGTGTAGAAATTTTGAGGATTTTTCTTATAGTTTTTGTGCATGATGCACAATCGGCCTTTTCATAGTCGGAAAGGGCGGCTCCGGAGGACAAAAATCGGGAATAATTCGACTTCAAATCTTGTATTCCCGCCGCGTTTGTGCTATTATATATAAAGGTTGATTTTCGGCCGCGTTTCGCGCGGCTCCGATCGAAAGGAACTGACAATGGCTAAAGAGAAGAGACCGGATCATTCAAAGAAATTCGCAGTCGGCACGGCTGTCGCCGGCTTGCTGGGGATCGCGGGCGCCGCGGCGTATTCGCCGATCTACAGAAGATACTATGACGCGGAAGTGATGCACTATTCTTCGGCGAAGGCGGTGTATCTGTTCGGCTTTATCATCGCCGCTTCCCTTCTGGCGGCTCTGCTCACCGCCGTGGTGCTGCGAAAGAACCTCTCCCGCTCGCCGTCTGAGCTCGGAATGAGCGGCGCGTCCCGGTTTTTCAGGTTCCTCTCCGGATTCCTTTTCGTCGGGCTGTTCATCTACGCCCTCGTGAAAGGCGGATGGGCGTCCGAGTCGGTTTACGACAAAGTCTCCCTGTGGCTCATGCCCTTCGTCGGGATCTCCATGGTCGTCGGGACGACCTCGCTGCGTAAGAAGTGGGTCGGGTGTCTCACGTCGCTCCTTCCGGTCATCTGGACCGGGGTGCTGGTATTCGGGTACTACTTTTCCCGCGCGGATCTGCCCATCAACTCTCCGGAAAAGAATCTCACCAACGTGGTCATAGCCGCGCTGCTCCTGTTCCTGCTCAGCGAGTCGAGGGACTGCCTGGACGACCTCAACCCCGTCCTGTGCATCTTTTCCACCGTTTCCGCCGCTTTCGTGGCGGGGACCGTTTCGATCGCGCGTATCGTCATGCACTTCGCTTGCGGGCTCGACCACCCCACCCTGATCGTGAACATCCTCTTCCTCTCCATGGCGCTGTGCGCCGCCGCCCGGATCCCGGACGTGGCGTCCGCTCTGAAGGAGAAACCCATCGACGTTCTTGACGAGCTTCTGAACGGCGGTGGAGAGAGCGAGGAGACCGCCGCCGGGGAGGCGGAGGACGCTCCCGCGGAGGCCGAAGACGCAGAAGAGGCCGGAGATGCCGCGGACGGTTCCCCGAACGGCGACGAATGACAAGAAAGAAAAACCATTCCATATAAACAACTCAAAAGAAAGGCAGAACGAAAATGGATAACAACATCCCCGAACTGAAACTCACTCTTGATACCGGCGCGGCCGCCGCCGCGGCTCCCGCTGCGGAAGCGGTGCCTGAGGCGATCACTGCGGAAGACCTCGAGACCGTCTTCACCGAAGAGGAAAAGAAGCAGATCGAAGAGTTCTCCGGCAAGATCGACATCACCGACAGCGTGCTCGTGATGAACTACGGCGCTCCCGCCCAGCAGAAGATCTCCGAGTTCTCCGACGCGGCTCTCGAGGGCGTGAAGACGAAGGACTTCGGTCAGACCGGCGAGATGATCACGAACCTCATCGCCCAGCTGAAGGGCATCAACTCCGACGCTGACAAAAAGGGCTTCCTCGGTCTCTTCAGAAGGACGAAAAACAAGATCGAGAGGATGAAACTGAAATACGCCAAGGCGGAGGAATCCGTCAACGCCATCAGCGGCGAGCTCGAGAACCACCAGGTCACTCTGCTGAAGGACATTTCCACCTTCGACACCCTGTACGACAAGAATCTGGAGTACCTGAAAGAGCTGACCATGTATATCGCCGCGGGCAAGAGGCGTCTGGAGTTTGAAAGAGAGACCACCCTCAAGGAATATCTGGACAAGGCGAAGGAGACCGGCCTCCCCGAGGACGCGCAGAAGGCCAACGACTTCTCCGAGACCTGCAACAGATTCGAGCGGAAGATCCACGATCTGGAGCTGAGCCGCATGGTCTCGATCCAGATGGCTCCGCAGATCCGCCTCCTCCAGAACAACGACACCATGATGAGCGAGAAGATCCAGACAGTGCTCGTCAACACCATCCCCCTGTGGAAGAGCCAGATGGTCCTGGCGCTGGGCATCGCCCACTCCGAGCAGGCCATGCAGGCCCAGCAGAGCGTCACCGACATGACCAACCAGCTCCTGCAGCAGAACGCGGAGACTCTCCACCAGTCCACTGTGGAAATCGCCAAGGCGTCCGAGCGCGGCATCGTGGATATGGAAACTCTGAAGAAGACCAACGAGCAGCTTATCGCAACTCTCGACGAGGTGAAGCAGATCCAGACCGAGGCGAAGGAGAAGAGACGCGTCGCCGAGGCGGAGCTTCGCGGCATAGAAAAGCAGCTCAAGGACAAGCTGCTTGAGATCAACCTCCCCGAATCTGAGAAAAAAGAAGACAGTGAATCATGAAAAAAGTAATTTCGATCATAGTATTCGTTCTCATCGCGTGCATGGTCGCTCCGGCAGCGCTGGCTACGTATCCGCAGCATGACTCGTACATATACGACGAGATCGGAGTGCTGAGCGACGAGGCGAAAAGCGAGATCAAAAACGAAAACGACGTACTCTTCGTCGATAAGGGAATGAGAGTCGGCGTCTGCATAGTGGACAACACCGGCGACATCCCCGCGGAGACCTACGCAAACGGCGTTTACGAGGAGTGGAAGCTGAACGGCGTTCTCCTGCTCATCGTGAAGAGCACCAACTACGCCTACGCCGCTCCGAGCGAGGCGCTGGAAGGCATCCTCACCGCGGACAAGATCCAAAGTCTCATCGGGAACATCAAGTCCCCCGATAACGCCGAGGAGTTCAGCGCCGAGGTAGCCGCCTCCGTGAAGAATATCTCTTCGTTCATCGAGGCGAACTACAAGGAGCAGACCGCGGCGAAAAAGGAAAAATCCACCTTCGGCAAGATCGTCAAAGCTCTGGCGATAATCGTTCTGATCGTTCTGATCATACTCGGCGTCGGATACGTTATCCTCATCGTCCTCGAGAGGCGGCAGGCAAGACAGCGCCGCGAGTACCTCGAGGAGAGACGGCGCCGCATGGCGCAGAGCGGCAGGGGGGCGTACTATTCCGCCGGATCGGGCGATCCCCGCCGGCAGCAGGGTGCGCGTCCCGCCGGGAACGGATATCCCTCCGGGCAGGGATACCCCCGGCAGAACTACGGTCAGCAGAACGGATACCAGAGGCAGAACGGATACGCTCAGCAGAACGCGGTACAGACGAGAAACGCCGCTCAGGGCGCCCGCGGCGACAGGTTCGTCTACCCCGACTCGGGCGACGGATACTCCGCCGCAAACCGCGGTCAGAACGTCTCTTCCGCGAGAGGCGGGCAGAACGTCCGCAGACCCGCGGCGAGAGGGAGCGCGTCGGATTTCGACCGCGAATACTTCAGCAGACCGGATCCGAACTACGACAACTACGCGACCAGGGAATTCAAGACGGACAACAATAACAACAACTGACGCGGCGCCGACGATGGCGCGGAAGTAAAACAGCAACGGTTGAGCCGCGCGGCGACGGACGAAGGATTCCGTTACGGCGCGGCTTAACTCTGCCGGGCATCCGGGAAAACGAATCGGGGCTTTTTATGATTACGACTGAAAAAACGCCGGGGAGAGATTTTACCGTGCTGAATCTTTCCGATATCCAGCTCACCACACGGGAGTGGGAGTCGGAAACGGGAGAACACCTCGTCCGGACCGTCCGGCATCTCATGGAAAAGGTAAGGCCGGATCTCGTCACCCTGTGCGGCGATATCGCGTGGTCCAACCATCCGGCGGTATACGGTCACGTCGCCGATCTGCTTGACGGATACGGCGTGCCTTTCGCGCCCTTATTCGGCAACCACGACCATCAGGACGGCCCCGAAGTCGCGTCCCGCCTGGCGGATATCCTCTGCGAGAAGAAAACGTGTCTTTTCGAGAGAGGCGATCCGGAGCTGGGACTCGGCAACTACGTCATCCTCGTTGCGGAGGGCGGCAGACCCGTCCACGGGATCATCATGACGGATTCCCACGAGGAGATGGATTACACCGCGCCGGACGGAACGGTGAGCCGTGAGCACGCGGAGCTCTCCCGGGAGCAGATCGCATGGTACCGGGAACAGATCGGGATCCTGAACGGCATGGGAGTTCCGGAGACGACGGTGATGATGCACATCCCTAATTATGCGTTCCGGCTGGCCGCAGACGCCGCGTTCCGGAAAGATATCGACCGGATGGGGATGGATCCCCGGAACGCCCGGGACTGCTGGAACGAGGGGTATGAGGATTCCTTCGGCGCAATGTACGAGGAAGTGAGCTCATATCCCGTTGACAACGGCTTTCTCGACGCGGTGCTGGAGGGCGGCAGCACGAAGACCGTCATCTGCGCGCACAATCACATCATCAACTTTTCCGTCCCGTACAGGGGGATCAGATTTGTATTCTCGCTCAAGACCGGGCGGGGATGTTACTGCGACAGCCGGCTCAACGGAGGTACGGTCATAAAGATCGGTCCCGACGGCCGGGCAACGGTGACCCACGAATACGTGGATTGATATTTCAGACTTCGGCAGAAAGGAGGCGACGGGAGATGATACTGTCTCTTTCCGGTGTTTCATACGGATACGGGACCGCCACCATACTCCGCGGAGTCACCTTTCACGTGGAGGAGGGCGACCGCGTCGGCGTCGTCGGGGTAAACGGCAGCGGGAAGACCACCCTGCTCTCCCTGATCTCCGGCGATCTTACGCCGGACGGCGGCACGGTATCGGTCAGCCGCGACAGGACGATCGGGATCCTCCACCAGAACGATACCTTCAACGTGGACTCCTCCGTGAAGGACACGGTGCTGGAGCAGATGTACGCCACGTTCCCGCACCTTCTGAGGCAGGAGGGACGGCTCCGGGAGATCGAATCCGCCCTTAAGGAGGAGACGGACGGAGCAAAACTCGAAAAACTGTCCGCGGAATTCGCCTCGCTCAACGCAAAATTCATCGACGGCGGCGGGCTTTACTTCCGCTCACGGTGTAGAAGCATGCTGAAGGGTCTCGGATTCGGGGAGGAGTACCATTCCCTTCCCATTTCGTCCCTCAGCGGAGGCCAGCGAACGCGGCTCGCCCTGGCGAAGATCCTCGCCGCGGAGCCGGATATCATGCTTCTCGACGAGCCCACCAACCACCTGGACACGGACACGCTCCTTTGGCTGGAGGAGCACCTCTCTTCGTACAAGAAATCCCTTCTGGTGGTGAGCCACGACAGATATTTCCTCGACCGGGTCACGAACAAGACCCTCGACGTGGAAAACGGCTCCGTAACCATGTACGGAGTCCCCTACTCCGGCTTCGTGGAAGAAAAAAAGAAAAACAAGGATAATTACCGCAAGAAATACGAACTTCAGCAGAAAGAGATCGCGCGGCTGGAAGCGTTCATCGAAAACCAGCGCAAATGGAACAGAGAGCGGAACATCATCGCGGCGGAAAGCCGGATGAAGGCCATCGACCGGATGGAAAAGCTCGAAAGACCCGCCGCCGATCCGAAGAAGATCTCGTTTTCGATAGATTCCCCGGGAAGCAGCGGGAACGACGTGCTTGAGGCGCGGGAGCTCACCATGGGATTCCCGGAAAAGACCCTTTTTGAGAACCTCAGCTTCCTCCTCAAAAAGGGCGACCGGATGTTCATTTCGGGACCCAACGGGTGCGGCAAGTCCACCCTGCTCCGCATCCTCATGGGCGAACTCGAGCCCCTCTCCGGCACGGTGGTGACCGGGTACAACGTGAGGATCGGGTACTACTCCCAGGACAATCAGGGACTCGACCCGGACTCGACGGTGTTGGAAGAGATATGGAGCGCGTACCCAGGGCTCACACAGACGAAGATCCGGGACACGCTGGCGCAGTTTCTGTTCCGCGGCGAGGACGTGGAAAAGAAAGTCGCCGTTCTCAGCGGCGGCGAGAGGGCGCGGCTCACCCTGGCTAAGCTGATCCTCTCGAAGATAAACCTGCTGATTCTGGACGAGCCCACCAATCACCTTGATATCGACTCCCGGGAGGCGCTGGAAGAGGCGCTGACGGGGTTTGACGGCACGCTGATCTGCGTGTCCCACGACAGATATTTCGTCCGCCGGCTGGCGACCCGGTTCATTCTGCTCCGGGACGGCAGGTGGCGGGACGTGATCTCCACCTACGACAAGCTGACGGAAAGCGATTCCCTTCCCGCGGCGGCAAAAAGCGCCGGCGCGGAAAACGGGGTCAAGGTATCGGATCAGAAGTCCGAATATCTCGCCCGGAAACAGGAGGCGCAGGCGCTGAGGCGCGCCGCGCGCCGCCTTGAGGCGGTGGAGGCGGAGGCCGCGAAGCTGGAGGCGGAGATCGCAAATATCGACGACGAGCTGTACGGCGAAGCGGCTGCGGATTATCTCAGAGCGTGCGAGCTCACCGATAAAAAGACAGTTGCCGAAGACCGGCTGATGCAGCTCTACGGCGAAGAGGACGAGCTCCGCGCCGTTCTCGGAGACCATGATAACAGTAAATCACAAGAGGTATAAGATGCTTGACCTTCTCGATATGCAAAAGGAGTTTCTGCTGACCCATCTCCGCCCCGGAGACGTGGCGGTGGATTTCACCATGGGCAACGGTCACGACACGGTCTTCCTGTCGAAGACGGTGGGGCCGGAGGGCAAAGTCTACGCCTTCGACATACAGCAGAGGGCGCTGGACAAGACGAGGGAGAATCTCGCCGCGTCGGGGTGCCCCGACAACTGGGAACTGATCCTCGCGTCCCACGACAGAGCGCCGGAATTCGTGAAAGAAAAGATCCGCGCCGGAGTGTTCAACCTGGGGTATCTGCCCGGGTCCGGCAACAAGGCCCTGACGACGGCAAGAGTGACCACTCTCCCGGCGGTGGAAAACGCCATCGGGATGCTGGGCGAGGACTCGATCCTCATCGTTGCGGTGTACCCCGGTCATCCGGAGGGAGCCGCGGAGGGCGAGGCGCTCAGCGAATACCTGTCCTCGGTGTCGAGATTCAAATACACCATAGCGCAGATAAAGATAGTCAATTCACCCACGAGCCCGTTTTTCTTCACGGTGGAATCGAAGTAACACTTCATCCTGATCATCAGGAGGAGGGCGAGAATGAGCGACAACAGAAACAGAAGACCGACCTCGGATCCCTACGGTCCCGCCGGCGGGTACGGCCGTCAGGCCGCCGGCACGGGCGGAAGACAGCCGCGCCAGGGGAACAGCCGGACTCAGTACGGACAGCAGCAACGCCAGGAGAACAGCCGGACTCAGTACGGACAACAGCAACGCCAGGGGAACGACCGGACTCAGTACGGACAGCAGCAACGCCGGAACAACGTCCCCGGACGGAACGCGTCGCAGTCCCGCGGGAACTATCAGCAAATGCAGGGCGGTCGGAACGGTTACGCAAGCAGGTCGGACGAGGCGAGGAGCCGCGCCCGGCTGGAAGCCCTGCGCCGTCAGCGCGCCGAAGAGGAACGGGAGAGGCGCAGGCAGGAGTCGCTCAGGCGTGAGAGACAGCTGAGGGAAGAAAAGAAGAAACTGGAGAAAAAGATGAAGGCGCGCCGCCGCGAGGAACGGAAAAAGGCGAGAAAAACTTTCTTCGGCAGAGTCGCTGTGGGCGCCGTTATTTTCGTGATCCTCGCCGCCGTGACGGCGATCCTCTTCGCCCTGTTCTTCACCCGCTCCCCCGACGGAAAAACCAGGGGGAAGGTCACCTACGTCTACGGAGGGACGAAAGTCCGGACCGTATCCTACGGAACGGCGTTTCAAAACGGAAAAATGTACGTCTGCTTCAACGACGTGGCGGACTACCTCGGGATGGCGGTGACCGGCAACGCCCGGGAGATGAAATTCGTGATCCCGGATCCCGACGGGCCGTCCGACGGCGCCGGGACCGGCCGCGAGGAGTCCATAGTATTTACCGTGGACACGAGGACCGTGACCGTCAATTCCCGTCCCCTGACCGTGGACGTGGACTCCGTGCTTTACGGGGAAAAGGTGTGGGTCTCCGGCGATTTCGTGGCGGAATACGTGGACGGGATCACCGTACTATACAACAAATCGCGGAATACCATATCCGTGTCCCGGATCGAGGACGAGGAGAAATCCGTCCCGGGCAACGTGGTCTACGTCCCCGTGACGCTGAAGCTGAAATCCACGGCTCCCATGGACCCGCCGGACTTCGAGAACCGGCCCGTCGCCGCACCCGCTGTGACGTTCACCGCCGATCTTGCGGAGTATGAGGAATACATGAATCCGCGCAGCGGCGACTACACCGTACTCGTCAACTCCGCTTACCCCATGGGCCGGGACTACGTCCCCGACGATCTGACCGACGTCCGGAATACGAAAAACGACGGAAGAGAGACCCAGCAGCTCCGCACCTGCGCCGCCAAGGCGCTGGAGGCGCTCTTTGACGAGATGGCCACCGCCGGGATCACCGACGTGGGGGTGACCAGCGGATACAGATCCTACGACTCCCAGGAGGCCCTGTTCAACGGTTACGTTGAGGCGGAGATGGAGGCGGATCCCGAGCTTTCGCGGGAGGACGCCGAAGCCATCGTGGTGACCTATTCGTCCCGCCCCGGGACAAGCGAGCACCAGACCGGACTTTGCGTGGATATGCACAACCTGGAGTACGCCACGGTGGAGTTTGCCGAGACGGACGCCTACCGCTGGCTCGTCGACAACGCATGGAAGTTCGGCTTTATCGAACGGTATCCCGCCGCGAAAACGGAAGTCACGGGCGTATCTTTCGAGCCGTGGCACTGGCGTTTCGTCGGACGGAACGCGGCGTACGCCATTCATGAGGGCGGACTGTGCCTCGAGGAATTCGCCGCCTCATCCGGAACGGACGGAACGACGGATACTTCCAACGGAGGTTGATATGAACGACATAAAAACGACAGTTGCAAAAAACATCACCGAGCTGCGGCTCCTGAACAACATGACCCAGGCGGAACTGGGCGAAAAACTCAATTACTCCGACAAGACCGTCTCCAAATGGGAGCGTGCGGAATCGACGCCCGATATATCCGTCCTTTGCGAGATCGCGGATCTGTTCGGGGTCACCGTGGACTATCTGGTCTCCGCCGAAAACGTGGACGAAAACTACCGGGTGAACAAACGTGAGGAGGTGACCTACAACCGCAGGGTCATAACGTACATTTCCGAGTCCGCGGCGTGGGTCTCCGCAATATTCGCCTTCATCATCACCACGCTGATCATCGGACGGATGTCCTTCCAGTGGCTCTATCTCGTTTACGCGGTGCCTGTGGTTCTGATAATCGCCCTGGTGTTCAACTCCGTGTGGTTCAACCCGAGGAACAACTACGTTATAATATCGGGGCTCATGTGGTCGATCCTCTGCGCCGTCCATCTGACGTTCTTTTACTTCAGAAAATCCGTCTTGCTGATCTATCTTCTCGGTGCGGCGGGCCAGATCGTCATAATCCTCTGGTCCTTCATCAAGAAGCCGAAAAAGCGGTAAAAAACTTCAAAACGCCCTCTTTTTTCACGAGAAAAGGGCGTTTTTTCGGCTCTACGAATCGTAGAATCCCTCTCTACAAAACATAAACCGCCCGTCGACGGACGGTAGACCCTGCTTCTACGGAGCATGGGTTTTTCTTTTTATTAACGTAGTATATAATACCCCCAACGGAGGTGACGAGATGAACATACTTTACTGCGGCGACGCCAACGTCGGGCAGGGGATATTCCTGTCCGTGCTCTCTATCCTGAAGCACACGGAACGTGACGTCGACGTATTCATTCTGACCGCCTCCATCGACGGGCACGTGCCCGTCGGGAGCGACTTCGCCGACCGGCTGAGGGACGTGATCCGTGACAAGGGCAACGGCGGCGACGTGCGGCTGTTCGATATAACGGACCTGTTCGGGACGTGCTGCCCGGAGCCGAATATGGACACGCGGTTCACCCCGTTCTGTATGCTCCGCCTCTTCGCGGATCTCGTGCCTGAGATCCCGGACAAGGTACTCTACCTCGACACGGACGTTCTGTGCCGCGCCCCCTTCGACGATATGTACAACACGGACGTGTCGTCCGTGGAGATCGCAGGCGTGCCCGACCGCTACGGCAAGTGGTTCTTCGGGAACGTCCTGCGCCACGATTATTTCAACTCGGGCGTTCTGCTGATGAACATGAAAAAGATACGGGAGAGCGGGCTGCTCGCCGGTTGCCGTGAAATGTGCCGCACGAAAAAGATTTTCATGCCGGATCAGTCCTCGCTGAACAAGCTGGCGGTGAAGAAAAAACTCCCGGGCAGGTACAACGCCCAGAAGAAAATACATAAAAAAACGGTTTTCAAGCACTTCACCACCTATTTTAGGTATCTGCCGAAATTCCGGCCGGTGACGATCAAACCCTGGGACTACGACAAGGTCCACGAAGTGCTGAAAATATACGAATTCGATGATATTTTTGAGGAATATGAAAAACTGAAAGAGAAAGGAAACTGAAAGATGACACGAGAGGTCCCCATTTTTTTCACGGTCGACGACGTTTACGCGCCTCTTCTGGCGGTGGCGCTGAACTCGGCGATCAAAAACTCGAACCCGGAGAGACGTTACGCAGCGCACGTTCTGAACCGCGGTCTGTCTGACGAAAACGTCAGAAAACTCGGCTCCCTTGCCACAGACAACTTCAGGATCGACTTCCGTCCCATGACGGCGGACATGAACGTCTTCGACGACCGGATCAACAACAGACTGCGCCACAACTATTTCACTCTGACCATATATTTCCGTCTGTTCATTCCCACCATGTTTCCGGATCTTGACAAGGGGATCTACCTCGACTCCGACGTGGTGCTGACCGACGACGTGGCGAAGCTCTTCGACACCGAGATCGGCGATAACTTTTTCGGCGCGTGCCACGATCTGTCCATCGCGGACAACGAAACGCTGGTGGGTTACACGGAAACCGCGGTCGGGGTCCGCGGTCACGAGTACATAAATTCAGGGGTTCTGCTGATGAACCTGAAAAAAATGAGAGACTGCGATCTTGAGGGTCACTTCCTCGATCTGCTCACGACCTACCACTTTGACAGCGTCGCTCCGGATCAGGACTACCTCAACGCCATGTGCAACGGAAAGATATTCTACCTCGACAAGAGATGGGACGCCATGCCGAACAACGCGCGGCCGCCCCAGGAGGACCCGGGACTCATTCATTACAACCTTTTCGAGAAACCCTGGTGCTACGACAACATTCAGTACGCGGACGTGTTCTGGAAATACGCCGAGGACTGCGGATACCTGCGCGAGCTGAAGGAGCACAAGGAAAGCTACACCGACGAGCAACGCGAAACGGACCGCGACGCCATAGGCGTCCTCGTCAGAAGATGTATGGAAATACCGTTGACTGAAATCACCTTCAGGAAACTTCACGAGAAAGGAGTAAAGATCCGACTATGATAATGAGCGAAGACAGAAAAACCGTCATAGAAAACATTAAAAAGTTCGCCGAGGCGGGCGAGTTCCATAACAAGGCGGAGGTCACAGACCCCGTGCTGACCCCGGAGCAGAGCAAGGAGATCACGGGAAACTTCATCAAAAGCAGAAACAAGCTCTCGTTCAAGGCAAAGACGGCGGCAGCCCTTACCGTCGCGAAAATCGCCACGAAAAAAATCAACAAAACCACGGAGATACGCGGAATTGAAAAGATTCCGAAAGATCTGGGTGGGTGCATCATCACCAGCAACCACTTCAGCCCGCTTGAGAACACCGTGATCCGCTATTTGCTGGACAAGATAGGGAGAAAAAAACTCGCCATCGTAAGCCAGACGTCCAATTTCGCCATGACCGGATTCGTGGGGTTCCTCATGAACTACGCAAACACCGTTCCGATCTCCACGGAGTCGAGGTATCTGGCTCGTGATTTTCTCTCCCTGCTGGAAGAGAAAATTGTCGAAGGCGGCGAGGCGGTACTTCTCTACCCCGAGCAGGAGCTGTGGTATAACTACCGCAAGCCCCGCCCGCCGAAGAGCGGCGCGTATTTCTACGCCGCGAAGCTCGGAGCTCCCATAATCTCCTGCTTTGTCGAGATCGTCGACACCGACGAAGACGACGAGGGCGACTTCAAAAAGGTAAAGTACGTCCTCCACGTTCTCGGAGTGCTCCGTCCCGACCCCGAAAAATCGGTACGGGAAAACACGGAGGAGCTGGCGTCGAAGGATTACGAGCTGAAAAAACAGTGCTACGAGTCCGTCTACGGCAAAGTACTCACCTACGATTTTGAGAACTCCGACATCGCCGGCTGGAAAGGTTCCCTATGAGAGAGAGGGAGATCCGGTATTACTCTGACTTAACCGACGATTTCGAGCAAAGCGCGGATCAGGACCATGTCCTGCCCGAAAACTACGAGTGGGTGAGGACCGGCTTCTTTGCGCGGATCGCGTCGGCGCTGACGTACGGTTTCTGGCTCTTTCTGTCCTGGTTTTACCTCAGATTCCGCCTTCACCTGCGGGTAAAGGGGAGAAAAAAACTCAAGGGCGCTCGGGGCGGCTTCTTCCTGTTCGGCAACCACACCCAGCCGGTGGGAGACGTGTTCATCCCCGCCCACGCCCTGTTCCCGAGGCGGATCTACACGGTGGTGGGCACGGCGAACTTCGGCATCCCGGTGATCGGGAAGATCCTTCCCTACCTCGGGGCGCTGCCGGTGACGGGATCGGTGGACGGACTTCGGAAACTGACGCGCGCCATGGAGGTACGGCTGTCGGAGGGTCATCCGGTGGTGATCTACCCGGAGGCGCACGTCTGGAAATACTACACGGGGATACGGCCGTTTCCCGACACGCCGTTCAGATATCCGGTGAAGCTCGGCGCGCAGTCCTACGCCATGACCGTGACGTACCGGAAATCGAAGATCTGGCGCAGACCGGTGACGGAGGTTTTCCTGGACGGCCCCTTCTCCGGCGAGGGAACGGGAGTCCGGGACAAGACCGCCGATCTGTGCGGAAAGATCCGCGCGGCCATGGAAGAGAGGAGCCGGAACAGCAACGTCGAGTACATCGAATACAGAAAAAAATAAAAAAGGGCCCTGCCGGTCGTCTTAAAGACTTCCGGCAGGGACGTTTTTCTTTTCAGCAGGAGACGAGGAAATCGCAGACGGGGGTCGGATCCTCGAGACTGTGCGGATGATGGTCGCAACCCTCTTTCAGGATGTAGAGGAGCTTCTTTCCGCGCTCGGTGTAGACGTTGAGCAGGTGATCGCAGTTCTCCATGTGGGGCACGTCCCGGTCGGAGTCGCCCGCCACCACCGCCACGGGGATATCGAGACCGGCAAGTTCGTAAAGCCGGTCCACGGGATTGCCGCGGAAGGTGAGGACCGAGGATCTCGTAAGGTGATACCACCCGAGCGCCTCCTCGTATTCCCTCTCGGCGCCGAGTCCGGTCCCGAGGCCCCCGGGCCAGCTCTTTATATCCAGGACCGGCGCGTCAAGATAGAGCGCCCGCACCAGCGCGGGATAGCGGAGCGCGAAGTTGACCGAATAGAGTCCACCCCGGCTGAAACCGAAGAGTATCGTCTTTCTGTCGAGACCCATTTCCTCCCTGAGGAAGTCGTAAAACTTCTTCATCAGCTCGACGGATTCGGGGCAGCCGTACATATCGGAGACCCGGTAGTACACGAGATAGTATCCCCGGTTCAGCATCTCCACGTCCACGGTATCGAATCCGCAGTCGAGGAACTCCGCCCGCCATATCCATTTCTTCATGGGATCGGGCTTCTTCGGGAAAATAACGTCCGCTTCCCTTCCGTCAAGTTCAAACTGTCTCCACTCGTATCCGTGGTAATCAAGCAGTTTTCCGTTCTTTATAAGATCGTTCATTTTTCCTCCGACGTTCTGCGTTCATCAAATCGGTCCGGCCGCGTTATCCGCAGGCCGGACCGGATGTGATCACGTTATTTTATTTGCGCTTCTTTGAAATGAATGCCGCGCCGGCCGCGCCGACAGCCGTGACCGCCGCGAGAATGATCATCGGGTCGCCGGTTGCAGGAGCTTTGCCTCCGGGTGTTCCGGGAGTTCCGGGGGTGCCGGGAGTTCCGGGATCGCCGGGGGTGCCGGGAGTTCCGGGATCGCCGGGGGTGCCGGGTTCCTGACCGGGTTCGGTGGTCTGGCCGGGTTCGGTGGTTTCGCCGGGCTCGGTGGTCTGGCCGGGTTCGGTGGTACCGGGAGCCGTGGTCTCGCCGCCGCCGTTGCCGCCGACGGTCTCGTCGGAGAGAACGAACGTCGCGCTTCCGATACGGTTACGGCCGGCGACCATGAATCCATCGTCGCCGAGGGATACGCCGTAGCAGCTGTGCTCGTTATCGTCGCCGTAGCCGCCCATCACGCCGATGGATCCTTTGAACTCCTCGCCCGCAGCGGGGGTGTGATCGACGAAGCTCGTCATCGGGACGGTCCACTCGTAGGTGACGTAGGAAGTTGCAAAATCATAGTTGACCGAGTAATCGGTTCCCGGCTCGGGATTGTACGCGCCGGTGAGACCCAGCTGACCATAGTGTCCCTCCATATACTCGCCCGTGTCGGAATTCTTCGAAATGGTGTAGTAGAACCAGGAGGGAGTATTGAATTCGCCGAAGAACACGTTCATTCCGGCGCCGCCGAACAGGAAGTCGTCTCCGGGCGGATCAGCCGTTCCCGCGGAGAGCTTCTGGCTGATGCCCGGGACCGCGTTGCCGCCCTCGTCCGGAACGAACAGTTTGGTCCTTACCGCCAGGTTGAGGTTGGTGTCGTTCCATGAGAAGTAGTATTCGATCGTGGGGATCATTGCCTCGGCAAGAATAAAGTCGCCGGGATTCAGGTAAACGACGTGCAGATAGCAGTTTTCGTCAGGCGTGTTGTAGATGAGCGCGTTCTCATACTCGCCTTCACTGATGATACCGTCGTGAACGACAGCAGTCGCCGCCTTTTTGACGGTAATGGGGTTCTGACTGTTCTCGCTGTCGGTCCATGAGGTCCCGCCGTAGATAAACGACTCAGCGGAAGCGCAGATGCAGAGCGCAAAGATCATGATCGCAGCAAGCGCCGCACTAAAAATTCTTTTCATCTTTTTCCTCCGAAAAATAGTGTAGGGGTTTCCCTGAATCCGATTATAATACATACGGAGAAAAAAGTCAACCCCACTTGTCCTAAAAGACGAAAAAAAAGACCCGCGCGTCAGCACGGCAGTGCGTGACGGCGGGTTGCTTTTTTGATGTGATCAGCTGAGTTTCGCGCTGTTGACCTTGATGCCGGGGCCCATGGTGGACGCTACGACGCAGCTCTTGATGTACTGGCCCTTTGCGGCGGCCGGCTTCGCCTTGATGATGGCGCCGACGAGAGTATCGAAGTTCTCGCGGAGCTTCTCGGGTCCGAAGGACGCCTTGCCGATGGGGCAGTGGATGATGTTGGTCTTGTCGAGACGGTACTCGATCTTACCGGCTTTGGCTTCGTTTACGGCGCGGCCCACATCCATGGTGACGGTACCGGCCTTGGGGTTCGGCATGAGTCCCTTGGGACCGAGCACACGGCCGAGACGACCGATGGTGCCCATCATGTCGGGAGTTGCGATAACGACGTCAAAGTCGAACCAGTTTTCTTTCTGGATCTTCTCGACGAGATCGGCCTCGCCGACGTACTCGGCGCCTGCCGCCTTAGCTTCCTCCGCGCGGTCGCCCTTTGCGAAAACGAGGACTCTCATTTTCTTACCGGTGCCGTGGGGGAGGACGATGGCGCCTC
>JAFWWR010000194.1 GCA_017518025.1 Clostridia bacterium | reverse complement strand
GTTTCAACTTTTTAAGGTGAAAATCCTGCGGATTTTTCCATTTTTGTATGCTTTTTCTATCGCCGTTTTTGCCCCTCGACGTATTTGAATACGCCTGAGGGGCAAAGAACGACGATTCTGCATCTTAACGCGACAGCCCAATTTTCCGCCTCCCGGCGGGATTCTTTTATCGTGCAAAAAACTCATACTCCGTCACGGACTCGAATTTTTCCCCCGCCATCACCGCGCAGGACGGGAATTCCGGCTTGTTCGGCGTGTCCGGGAAAAACTGTGTCTCCAGGCAGAACGCCCGGTATTTTGACAGCGGCGCGCCTCCCTTTCCCCGGGGCTCGTCCAGCACGTTGGCCGTGTAAAGCTGTACCCCGGGCATATCCGTGGAGCAGCGGACGCCGATCCCCGTTTCGGGGCAGAACGCCTCGGCGGCTCTCCTGAACTCACGGGGCGCGCCCCGGAGGACGAAGTTGTGGTCGAAACCGCCCTCTTTTCTGACCTGCGGGTGATCCGACCCGATATCCCGCCCGATCTCCTTCGGGACGCGGAAATCGAACGGCGTCCCCGTGACGTCCGCGATCTCCCCGGTGGGGATAAGCCCCTCTCCCGTGGGAGTGTACCCGTCGGCGTCGATCATAAGCTCCGTTTTGAGGCAGCTCTCCGCGCCGAGGGTGAAATAGGTGTGATTCGTGAAGTTCATCACCGTGTCCCGGTCGGACTCGGCTTCGTATTTTATCGAAAGCGTGCCGTCCGCCACGGAAAACGTCACGGAAAAGGCGAGATTCCCGGGAAAACCGCCCTCTCCGTCCGGAGACCCGCAGGAGAACCGCATGGAACGGTCGCTTATCTTCTCGCCCTTCATCACCTTGAACGAAAGACCGTCAAAACCCCCGTGGAGCGAGTTCGCCCCGTCGTTTTTGTCGAGGAAAAACCTCTTCCCGCCCATCTCGAACGACGCGCCGCCGATGCGGTTGGCGTACCTGCCCACCGTGGCGCCTTGATAGGAGCCGCCCGAGAGGAAACCCGGGAGATCGTCGTACCCCGCGGCGCAGTCAACGCCCCGGAAAACGACGCTGTGCACCGTCGCGCCGTACTCGTACACGGAAACGGACAGTTCCCCGTCCGATATCGTAAATTCACGCACTTCCTTGCCGTCAACCGTACCTGCCGTTCTTAAAGTAACCATATTCCTCTCCTGTCCGGCGCGCCGCGCCCGTTTTTCTTTTTCTATTATGAAGACTTATTCCCCCTTTGTCAATATCTTCGTTGAAAATCGGAATAAAATATGGTACAATGTAGGGAGAGGAAACCGTTATTCCCGGAGGACCTGAATTGATCGGCTCTTTTATCAAAAATTTGTTCACCGGTGTACTGCCAAAACCGCTGTTTATCATCTTTCTTGTGCTTGTCGTCGCAGGAATTGTGATCATAGTTTCCGAAATCGTATCGTTCCACACAAGCACGTATAAGAAAAAAACAAACAAAAAAAGTCTTTTGGCGATCCGACTGTTCAACAAAGGGGCAATCGGCGAATACCTTATTTATGACGCTCTGAAAAAATACGAAAAAAAGGGCGCAAAGTTTTTCTTTAATCTTTACGTTCCGAAAGAAAACGGAGATTCTTCCGAAATCGACGTAGTAATGGTCAACGGCTGCGGCGTTTACGTTTTTGAAAGCAAAAACTACAGCGGTTGGATCTTCGGCAACTCGAGAGATCAGTACTGGACCCAGTCGCTCCGTTCCGGAAAAGGAACGGTAAAAAACAGGTTTTTCAATCCGGTAATGCAGAACGCCGGACACATCAAAGCTCTTGTCTCGATCCTCGGGGACGATGTGATGTTTCATTCGTTTATTGTTTTCTCCAACCGATGCGAACTGAAAAAAATCACCGTAGATAACGGAAAAACCAAAGTACTGAAAAGAGAAAACCTGAAAAGCGCCGTCTCCTCATGCGAGGCAGAAAGCGAAAAAACGCTCGGCCGGGATGGGATAGACCGTATCTGCTCGATCCTCTCGAATTTTGAACATCCGGATGAAGCGACAAAGCAGGCACACGATACACAGGTTTCAAACTACAATCATCGGAGATGAGCCGGGAGACGGCCCCTCTCCGGCAACAAAACCAAAGGACGGTCAGTTATGGAAAATTTCGCCTCATATTTCACAAAGGACTCGAAGATCATGCTGGAGAACGTGAGTTACGAGTCGGTCCCGGTGCTGAAGGAGCAGACCAAGGGTAAGAAGCTCGACTGCAAGGACTCCATCGTGGCGAGCATCAAATACCCGCTGGGGGTCAGGATCGTCTTCAACAGACGGATGACCTTCGACCCGGAAGAGCTGTTCGTGCTCTCCGTGTCCTTCTCCGCCCTGCTGAAATTCGATCCGGAAAAGCGGGACCTGGTAGACTGGCGTTCCGTGGACCTGGTAAAGGAATTCACCCGGGCCTTCCCCACGCTCCTGGCGACCCTCAACGCGCGCACCACCCTGCTGGTGGCGCAGATCACGTCGGCGGCGGGTGCGTCGCCGCTGATCCCCATCGCCGCCCGTCCCCAGGGGACGACCGGCAGCTACAAAAACCCGGAACAGTGATTCATGCCGCTCGGAGCGGCGGATCGGAGATAAAATGACAACTGACAGAAAGATAAGGATCGCCATCGACGGCCCCGGCGGAGCGGGCAAAAGCTCCGTGGCGAAGGAGATCGCGAAGCTGCGCGGCCTGCGCTACGTGGACACCGGCGCTCTCTACCGCAGCGTGGGGCTCTACGTGGCGGACCACGGAATCGGCGAGAACGACGAGGAGGGCATCGTATCCTGCCTGCCGCACATCAGGATAGAACTGGTGAACGACGGCGGGACCCAGCGGATCATCATGAACGGCGAGGACGTGGGCGACCGCATCCGCACGCCACAGGCGTCGGTCTATTCTTCCGCCGTGTCGAAGATCCCGGCGGTGCGCGACGCGCTCTTCAGCATTCAGAGAGACCTTGCCGGGCAGGGCGGAGTCGTCATGGACGGCCGCGACATCGGCACCGTCATCATCCCCGACGCGGAGGTCAAGATCTTCCTCACCGCCTCCCCGGAGGAGCGGGCGAGACGGCGCTATAAGGAACTCCGGGAAAAAGGGGTCGGGCAGTCCTACGAGGACGTGCTCCGGGACATCATCGCCCGGGACGAGAACGACAGCACCCGGGAGACGGCGCCTCTCCGTCCCGCGGACGACGCGATCACCTTCGTCAACGACGGCTACGACCTCGAGGAGACGGTCCGCTACGTGATGGGGCTCATCGACGGAGTTATCACAAGACGGGGGATAGAATAAATGGGATTTTTCAACGGACTTTATAAGATCCTCCGGGGGCCCGTGCGCCTCTTCTGGAGAGTGAAGGCGGAGGGACTCGAGAACGTCCCGGAGGGCGGCTGCCTCCTGGCTGCCAACCACACCTCCTTCGCCGACCCCATCGTCATCTCATCCGTTTCCCCGCGGAAGATCCGCTTCATGGCGAAAGCGGAGCTTTTCCGTGTCCCGGTGCTGGGTCGTCTCATCAAGGGATTCGGCGCGTTTCCGGTGAACCGCGGAGGCGCGGACGTAAAGAGCATCAAGACCACCGTGTCTCTCATCGGCTCCGGTGAGATGGTGGGCATCTTCCCCCAGGGGACGAGACGGCCGAAGGTCGACCCGCGGGAGACGGAGATCAAGGGCGGCGTCGGCATGATCGCCTATCACACCAAGGCGGACGTGATTCCCGTCATGCTCGTCACGAAAAAGAGAAAAACTTCCCTGTTCCGCAGGACGCGAGTCGTCTTCGGAAAGGTCATAAAATATGATGAACTGGGCCTCACCGGCGCCGGCCGGGACGGCTATCAGCGCGCCGCGGAGCTGATCTTCTCGCGGATCTGCGAGCTTGAAACGGCGGCCGGCGCCCGGGAGTCCGGAAAAGATGAAACTGAAAATAGCTGAGCACGCGGGCTTCTGCCCGGGAGTCCGCCGCGCCACCGACGCGCTGGAAAAGGCGCTCGAGTCGCGCGCCGGCGGCGAGAGCATATACACCCTCGGCCGGCTGATCCACAACGACGAATACGTCCGCGAAACGGAGTCCCGCGGGGCGAAGATCGCCGCCGGAGAGGACATTCCGGATATCGAGACCCGCGCCCGGGCAGGGGAAAAGATCACCCTGCTGATCCGCGCCCACGGGGAGCACGAGGACACGGTCCGCCGCCTTGCGGCGCTGGCCGGCGAATGCGAAAACTTCACCTTCCTCGACTGCACCTGCCCCTACGTCGAAAAGGTGCGCCGCATCGCCAGGGAGAATTCGGGAGAAGGCAAATTTTTCATCCTCATCGGCGCGCCGGAGCATCCGGAGGTGGAGGGGATCATGAGCTGCCTCAGGGGGGACGGCGTGGCGCTCCGGGATTCCGCGGAGCTTGAAAAGTGGCTCGCCGAAGGCGGAGAGGAACTCCTCGGCCGCTTTGAGACCGTTTCCGCGGCCGCTCAGACCACGCAACTGCTCGAAGAATGGAAAAAATGTCAGAGAATTCTTAAAAAAGTATATACAAAAGTCCAAATTTTTGATACAATATGTATTGTGACTGAAGAGAGGCAGCGCGAAGCGGAGCAGTTATCACTGACCTCCGACGTGATGATCGTCATAGGCAGTCCGTCGAGTTCCAACTCGCGAAAGCCTTTCGATGTTTGCCGCGAAAAGTGCGGCACGGTCTACTTTGTGGGGAACGCCGCCGAGGCGGCGGGGATACTCGTCCCCCGAGACGCGAGAGTATCCGTTACTGCCGGAGCGTCCACTCCGGGAAGCGTAATACAGGAGGTATGTAAAACCATGGATGAGCAAAAAACCGAAAATTTTGAGGAACTGCTCGAAAACTCGATCAAAACTTTAAATACAGGAGAAATCGTCGAGGGTACCGTGACGGCCATCACGAACAACGAGATCCATCTCGACCTCGGCACGAAGACCACCGGCGTCATCGCGCACGACAAGGCGACCAACGACCCCAACGCGAAGCTTTCCGACCTGTTTAAAGTTGGAGACGTTGTCAGAGCAAAAGTCATCAAGGTCAGCGACATCGACGGGATCGCGACTCTTGACAAGAACAGGGTAGACGCCGACAAGAACTGGAACAAGCTTGTGGAGGCCTACGAGTCCGGCGAGATCGTCGAGGGCAAGGTCACCGAGGCCGTCAAGGGCGGCGTGATCATCAACATCGACGGCGTCCGGGTGTTTATCCCCGCGTCTCTCACGGGCGTTCCCCGTGACAACGATCTGGACATCCTGGTCGGCACGACCCAGAGAGTCAAGATCATCGAGCTGAAATCCGAGAGGAAGAAGGCGTACGCCTCCATCCGTGCGGTGCAGAGAGAAGAGCGCCGCGCAAAAGAGGCGGAATTCTGGGCAAATATCAAAGAGGGCCAGGAATTTGACGGCGAAGTCAAGTCCCTCACCTCCTACGGCGCGTTCGTCGATCTCGGCGGCGTCGACGGAATGGTCCACAACACCGAGCTGTCCTGGCTCCGGATCAAGCATCCGTCCGAGGTAGTCTCCGTTGGCGACGTGATCCACGTCACCGTGAAGTCGCTGGACAGAGAGAGGAAGCGCGTCTCCCTCTCCTACAAGACTGACGGAATGAATCCGTGGAACCAGTTCACTGAGAAATACAGCGTTGGCGACGAGGCGGACGTGAAGATCGTAAGTCTCATGCCCTTCGGCGCGTTCGCCGAGCTCGTTCCCGGCGTCGACGGCCTGATCCACATCAGCCAGATCACCGATCACAAGATCGCAACTCCCTCCGAAGTGCTGAAGACCGGCGATATCGTTCACGTGAAGATCACCGACGTGAACGAGGCGAACCACCGCATCAGTCTTTCGATCCGCGCGCTGATGGATCTCCCCGAGGACGCGCCCGTCGAGGAAGATGAGGAAGCTCCCGTCGAGGAAGCTCCCGTCGAGGAAGCCCCCGTTGAGGAAGCTCCGGCTGAGGAGAAGCCCAAGAGGACCCGCAAGAAGGTCGAAGAGCCCGCTCCCGAGGAAGCTCCCGCAGAGGAAGCTCCCGCAGAGGAGACCCCGGCTGAGTAATCAGACATAAGAGAAACCCGCTCCGGCAATCGCCGAAGCGGGTTTTTTGTGGTTTATTGCGGAGCGCTTTTTGAAAAAAGCGCCCCGCACCCCGCAAAAACTTTTTATAAAGGCGCGAAATCCTTCGCGCCTGACTTTTTTGTGGACTCTTGTACAACCGCTCTCCGATAACGAAATTCCGATGATGTGAGAAGCAGATGTTTACAACTGACCCTTTTAGTATTC
>JAFWWR010000193.1 GCA_017518025.1 Clostridia bacterium | reverse complement strand
CTCTCGGACGAGATCTACGGCGAGCTGACCTACGACGCGGATCACGTTTCCGCCGCGTCGGTGGACGGGATGCGTGAGCGCACGGTCCTTGCAAGCGGCTTTTCCAAGGCGTACGCCATGACCGGCTGGCGGCTCGGCTATATCGCGGCGCCCCATGAGATCGCGCCTCAGCTTCTGAAGATCCACCAGTTCGCCATAATGTGCGCTCCGACAACGTCGCAGTTCGCCGCGGTCGAGGCCATGCGTAACGGAGATACGGACGTGGAAATGATGCGCCGCGAATACAACAGGCGCAGGCGGTATCTGGTGGGCGGTCTCCGAGCAATGGGGATCGACTGCTATATGCCCCGCGGAGCGTTCTACGCGTTCCCGAACATATCGAAATTCGGAATGACGAGCGAGCAGTTCTGCGAACGGCTCCTCCGTGAAAAAGGAGTCGCCATCGTCCCCGGAAACGCCTTCGGCGAGTCCGGCGAGGGGTTCGCACGGATCTCCTACGCCTACTCGGTGGAGCACATTTCCGTGGCGCTGGACCGGATCGAGGCGTTTATCAAATCTCTCTCATAGGAAGGGGAACGTGATGATACTTGCCGTAGATATCGGGAACAGCGCGGTATCGCTGGGCTATTACGAGGAAGACAAACTGCTCAAAAGGGTCAAAGTCTCCTCCCGTCCCATGAGGACGAGAGACGAGTGCTCCATGCTTCTCAACTCTGTTTCGGAAAGTTTTCGTCTTCCCCCGGATGAGATCACCGGCGCCATCGTCTCCTCAGTCGACCCCGAGGTTTCCGGACAGTGGACCCGCGCCGTAGAGGATCTTATCGGAAGAAAGCCGCTGATCCTCGCTCACGGAGTGAAGACCGGGTTGGATATGCGGATCGATCTCCATACGGAGGTAGGCGCGGACATCGTAGCGAACATGGTGGGCGCCGCATCTCTGCTCGCGCCGCCCTTCGCCGTGATAGACCTCGGGACCGCAACCGTGATCTCAGTCGCCGGAAAGTCGGGCGAACTGCTCGGAACCGTTATAGCTCCGGGCGTCGGAGTGTCGGTCAAGGCGCTGTCGTCGTCAGCCGCGGCTCTGCCGGACGTCTCCCTCTCCGTCCCCGGTTCCGTTATCGGGAGAAACACCGAGGAGTCAATGAAAAGCGGCGCAGTTCTGGGATGGGCGTCGATGATCGACGGTCTCATCGACCGGATAATGGATGAAAAAGGATTCGACTGGATGGATCTCATAGCGTGCGGAGGTTTTGCCGCGCAGGTGATACCTTACTGCAAACGGGAGATCCCCGTCGCCGAGTCGCTTACCACTGACGGTCTCGCCAGGATCTACAAGCTGAACCTGCGAACCGGAAGAAAATAAAGTTTGATTAAACGGGGAGCTCCCCATTTAATAATATTTTACGTTGCACCCCGCTGAGCGGGGGCGACAGTAAGGAGAAAAAAATGGAACAAAAAAACACGCAAAACGCACGTAAAAGGACAAGAAATCTCGTCATCACCGCCATCATGGCGGCGCTGATCGTCGTCCTCCAGTATCTCTCCACCATAATCAAGGTGGGGCCGGTCAACATCACGCTGACGCTGATCCCCATCGTGATCTGTTCCGTCTTCCTCGGATGGAAGTACGGCACGGCGCTGGGACTGGTGTTCGGCGTTGTGGTGTCGATATTCAGCATTATCGGACTTGATCCAGGCGGTCAGATGATCTTTCAGGCGAACCCCGCCCTGGCGTGGGTCCTCTGCCTGCTCAAAGGCGCGGCGGCGGGCTTCTTCCCTGCCGTGGTATTCAGGTTCTTCAGCCGCAACAAGCGCGCGGCAGAGGTGCTGATGGCGCTGTCCGGCGTGTTCATTTTCCTCGCCGGGTTCTTCGCCGGTCACCTGCTCTCCGGCAGCTCGGTAACGGCGAACGTCCTTACCGCCATTATCTCCGCTCTTGTGGCGGGCGGTTACCTGGTCCTCATCAATTTCGCCCTGAAGAAGGAAAACTCCGCCTACTATCTCGCCTCGATGGTGGCTCCGGTCGCCAACACCGGGATATTCATCGTCGGCACGCTGATCTTCTTCCGCCACGTCCTGCAGCTTTGGGCGGGTGGAAGCAACGTCGTCATTTACGTTTTCACGGGCGTGATCATGTTCAACTTCCTGATCGAATTCACGCTTGCGGTCCTTCTGGCGCCTGCCGTGGCGACGATAGTCAAAGCGGTAAGGAAAAGAGCGGACAAATGAATACGAGATCCCGCGGAAACGCGGGATCTGTTTCAGTGAAGAGAAAAGAATCGGTAAAAAAACGCAAACGGCGCGCCGTTTGCGTTTTTTTACCGATTCTTTTCTCTTCACTGAAACAGATCCCGCGTTTCCG
>JAFWWR010000192.1 GCA_017518025.1 Clostridia bacterium | reverse complement strand
GACCGCGGGGGTGTCTACGATAAATTTGTCGTCGGGGCTTCTGCCCGTGTACTTACCGGTCTTCACCACCAGGGCTCCGGTGGACGAGAGCGTGCCCTCTCCGCGGGCGAGAGCCTTCTCCACCAGCGCGGGGGCTGCAAGGTTGCGGTATACTTTGCCGTTTCCGGCGATACCGAGATCCTGTGGTCTGAGTTCTTTCATATTACCATTCTCCATTCTGCCGCCGTACGGCGGCTAAGATAAATTTTTGACTATTTCGGGGGCCCGGCGGTCAGAACGACCGTCCGGAGCCGGAATGGCTGCTTCCGGAGGAGCCGGAATATGAGCCGGAGTAGGACGAGCCGCCGGAGGAACCGGATCCGCCGGACGAACTCCTCGTTATCGGGGCGTAGACCCGCGACGTGGAGGTGTTGACGAGCCGGTCGCCCATCGCGACGATGGCGAGGGTCTCCGCCACCACGTACGCGTCGGCGTTGACCTGAGTCCTCGGCACCGCCATGCGCCTCTTGGCGCCGCTGAGCCCGAAGAATCCCGCCACGGAGCCGAGGATGCTGCCGAACACCGTGGTGCCGAGCCACGAGCCGAAAGATCTGGGTACGCGGCCGGTCTTCTGCAGGTGATCCGCCTCGCCGATCCAGTTTTCGACGGCGGCGGAGATCCCCTGTGAGCCGATCCTGTCCTTCAGATGGTCCGTCATGCGGTCTCTGGCCGTGTCCGTCATGCGGACGCCGTCGCCGAAGGTCAGTATCTCAACGTCGTTCCCGCCGGAACGGTCCACGCAGAGCATGATCCCCCGGTAGTCGCCGCCGAGGCCGTAGCCGTTGTATTCGTAGTACTTTTCTGCGTATTCTTTGAGGTCGAGGGACGACGTGAAGTTCGTCACAAGCACCACCACGTCGATCCCGTACTTTCCGCCGACTTCCTCGGCCGAGGCGGAAAGGTCAGCCGTCTCGTTTTCGGTCATCTCATCCGTGAAGTCGATCACCCGGGGCGCGTTCCCGTCGTGGAATCTCTCGAATTTCTCGCCCCTGTCGGGAAGCCAGCTGAGGAACGGGTCGCCCTTGAGGTAGAGGCGGTAGAAATCGCCTATCCATGCGGACACTCCGTCGTAGTACTCGCCGTTGCCCAGGTAGTAGTAGAGATCGTCGTCGATCAGGTTGGCGACTTCCTCTGTGTAGAGGGCGCGGGTGTCGCTGCCCGTGCAGCAGGCCCAGCCGCCGCGGTCATCCGGATCCATGTCGATAAAGAGGCACACGCCTTCCCTCTCGTCGCCGCATCCGTATCCGTTGAAGTCGTAGAAATCGGCGGCGAGGATATCCTTGCCGAGACCGTAATCCGTCACGTCGGTGTAGACCACGACGTCGCGGTCAAGCTCCGCGCGAAGCTCCGAGATCGCCCGTTCCAGTTCTTCCTCCTCGTCGGAGGTGAACAGATCCGCCCTGTCGACCACGCGGGGCGCCTCCTCATCGTGGTAGAACGGGAAGTTTTTCGTGTTCACCGGGTACCAGTCCGGCAGAGAGTCGTTCTCGCCCACGCGCTCGACGCCCGGGTCGTATGAGAGCACCCTCTCCGCGGAGACCCCGACGGCAAGGAGCGCCGTCAGTGCGCAGACCGCCAGAGCCAGTATCAGAAGCTTGTTTCTCATTTTCATCCCGATCACCACCCCAGAAAATATTTCAGGACGGAAAAGAGGATGATGGCGCCGGCGATGATCCCCGCCCTTTTGAGGAAGTATCCGAGACTGACTTTTTTGTCGATGGGCACGTCGCCGACAACCTTGCCGGTCTGCCCGTTCACGGCGAACTGGTAGTCCCTGCCGCCGTGGGCGAGGGTGAACATATACACCGGGAAGAGCATATACCGCGCGTTGAGATCCGCCGTCAGCTCGCCGGCGGTGTGCGTGACTCTGTCGTATCCGCCGATTCGGGACGAGACGACTTTTTCCGCGGTGTTCGCCATGCGCTGACGGGCGCGGGGCTCGGTGTCCGCCTTCGCCACGTCGAAGCGGTCGGCGGTGAATCCGGCCAGGTACCTCATGTCGAAGGGCTTGGCGCTCGCCATGTTGAAGGGCTCGAGGGAGTCCATCAGCGCGTCGTCGATCCTTCCGCTGGCGTCCACGGGGACGTCGCGGAACTCCACGTTCACGTCCCGGTCAAGCACGTAGTCCCGGGTCTCGGTTATCTTATAGTCGCCGCTCCGGGTGGTGGTGGAAGACTCGGCGCGGAACGTTAGGTTGCCGCTCATCCTTCCGTTGAACACCCAGAAGGGCACGTAAACGCCGGTGACCTTGCTCATGGTGCTCTCGGAGAAGAAGTTCTTCGGGAGGAGGACCTTCCCCTTGTAGAACGCGTTCATGGCGTCGGGGAGGGCCTTTTTGTCGATCTCGAAGGGAATCACCGCGTCCGGGCGGAGGGAGCCCGACGCCTTGTCGGTGAGGACGATATTGTTCCCGCAGTAGGGGCAGGTCAGCGCCATCTGCTCGGCGGGGGCGATGACCTCCGCGCCGCAGGAAACACAGTTATAGATGGGCAGCGCCGCCGCTCCGGGGTCGGACGCGTGGGAAGTGATGGCGTCGAAGTCGAGGCCGCCCACGGTCAGATCCTGTTCCTCAACGGCGGGGGCCGCCTCGGGTTTTTCATCCTGAGCTATGTCGATCACGGCGCCGCAGTAGTCGCAGACGAGCTTTCCCGACGCGGGGTCGAACCGCATGGCGCCGCCGCATGACGGACATTTCTGTTCAGCAAGATTATTCAGGGGGGAAACACCTCCTTTGATCGGCGCTCCGCGCGCCTCATAATATTATAACTCTATTCCATGACGAAATCAAGAAGCGGGAGGGAAAATCAATGCGGAATTCGGAACATTGACGTTATTCAAATATGTTTAAACGACTATTCGCGACTTTTCAGAAAGTCGATCTGTATTTTTCAGTTCAGTAAACCTGTTTATCCCATCATCCACGGGTTTTTGCACTTTTTCTCTTCCGGAAGAGAAAACCTGCACTATAAGAGAAGTCGTAGGGGGCGAAAAATGCCTTCCCCTCCGGGGGGGGAAGGCTTTCACGTCGCCCGACAGTGATGGATAAATCCACACAAAGATCCCGCCGGGAAGTCCGACGGGATCATTCATTTTAATTCGGAATTATCCTTCCAGATACCGCATCAAAATCGTCGCCACCTGGGCTCTCGTTGCGTTGCCGCGGGGGTCGAGGAGTACCTTGTCCCCGGCCTTCGTG
>JAFWWR010000191.1 GCA_017518025.1 Clostridia bacterium | reverse complement strand
GTTGACGATATTGTTATTCTTAGCCCATATCACGGCGTTCGAGTAGTATTTCCCCGCCTTCACGTCGGTAAAATCCGCCTTAAAGTCCGCGGCGGGGCTCCCTTCCTTGCGGTAGAGCACCGTCACCGCCATGGCGCGGGTCATTGTGCCGGCGGGGTCGAATTTTCCGTCTCCCACGCCGTCCATATACTTCATTTCATAGGCGTATTCGATGGATTTTCTGCTCCAGCGGGTCTCCTTTACGTCGGTGAAGGGAAAATCCCCGGCGGAAACGGCGGAGACGAGGATGCCGAGCATCATCGAGAGGGTGAGGAGCAAAGTGACTATTTTTTTCATGATAAATCAGTCCTTTCCGGTGCGTTTTCCGGTTTGCTTTACTGAGCGTCTACGTAGTGATGGCGGACCGTGGCGCGGCCGTCCGCGTCGATATCCACCAGCGTGCCGCCGTTGAGGGCCGGTTCCCAGTAGCAGCCGGGGCCGGTCTTCAGCGAGTACACGAACCGGACTCCCATATACCTTACCGCGAAGTTGTTTATATGGTCGTGACCGGAGATCATCGTCTTCGTGGAGCCGTGAGCCAGCACCTCCTCAAAGAAGCTGTTGTCCCTCTCGCTCGAAGCGACGCCTCCGCTCTCGTGCAGGACTCCGAAGGAGTCTTCGTACCCGGGAGACCAGACGCCGACCTGATTGCCGTCGCCGGCGGGGACGGAGAGCGGATCGATGCCGGGCAGCAGCGCCGCCGCCCAGGCGTCTCTGTATTCATGGCAGGGGATATGGAAGACCACCGTGGTCTCGTTTATCCCCATTTCCTTCAGTTTTTCGCAGACGTCGCCGTACCACTTGATCTGGTAGTCCGACAGATCGTCGTATTCACCCTGCTCGTCTCCGCGGTCGTCTATGTAGTTCTCGGAGTCGTGGGTGTCCATCATGATGAACGCGTGGACCGGCACGCCGCCGAGGCGAAGCACCACGACGTAGTTGCCGCAGCCGAGCCGTTCGTCGCCCCACTCAAAGAGACAGCCGTCTCCGGACCGGAGGATGTCTGTCTTCTCCTTCATGGTCTCATAGGAACACTCGTTGTCGTGATTGCCCATGACCGGAGCCCAGGGAACGCCGGTGGAGGCCATCAGCTCCGTAAGGGATCTGATGGATCCGACGCTGCCGCCCCAGGCAAGGTCGCCG
Organism: Clostridia bacterium; assembly: GCA_017518025.1. Taxonomy (GTDB): domain Bacteria; phylum Bacillota; class Clostridia; order Oscillospirales; family CAG-272; genus RUG11130. The sequence continues at coordinate 1,366 of JAFWWR010000191.1, read as the reverse complement.
CTTATGGTTATAAGATCGGGCTGTTCCGTACTGACAAGCTCCCGCACGGTCTCGGTGACGATACGGCCCGCCTCTCCGTCCCATTCGCCGTCGGTGAGCTGCGGGTCGGAGATGTTGAGCACCTTGAAGCCCTCCCCCGCCTCCTTGTCCACGTAGACGATGGGGGTCTCGAAATCCGTCGCCTGGGAGGGCAGACCGTCGACCGATATGCCGTCGTAAAAGACGTATTCCGCCTCGAAGTTGTAGTAGTGATCGGACAGGGAGAGGGTATAGTCTCCCTCGGGATCGTATATGTAGAGAACTCCGCTGTCCGCGTCCACGTAGTATTCGCCGGGGAAGTCAAGATCCACCGGCACGTTCACGATCAGCGCGTCCACCTCGGTCATGGTCCTGTCCGTGTCAACCGTGCCGTCCTCGTTCAGAACGTACCGGAAGCCGCCGAACCAGGGATACGAGGTGAGCTCCGTCGGGTCCGCGGGGGTGATCGTCGCGGCATCCCCGTCGACGGCGCCCAGGGTGAACACGTCGTCGAAGCGGTCGTAGCAGAAGTTGCCCAGAAGCGTTATTTCGGCATTGGGGTCGTACCTGGCGAGAGTCCGCGTCAGCAGGCCGTTGACGACCTTCATAGAGGAGGTGTCCCGAACGCTTACCGCGAACGGGATCCGCCTGTCCTCGCCGTCGGCGTATCTGTTGGGATTGCGGCAGAGATCCAGCGCCTTTCTGTCGGCGTCGAGCACGAAATACGAATCGGGCCGGGCGTTTTTCGGGAATCTGTCGGAGATATCCGCCCGCTTCACGTGAGAGGCGGCGGCGTCCTTGAACAATTCTTTATCTTTCGCGGTCAGATCCTTGAATTCGGAAGCACCGACCGTAAACGCGTCGTGTATCCGCACCGGGCCGTCGCCGTAGGCCTTGTAGGTCACGGGGCACTCAGCCGTGCCGGAGTCCTTCCACGAGAGACTCCGGTCGAAGTTGTAGTATTCTCCCGTCCGGAGAGCGACGGTAACGCCGCCCTTCTCCGGGGTCTTTTCGACCTCCCGGACGGCGAGGATCGCCCGGCCCAGCGTCCGGAACGGACGGCTGAAGGAGCCGTTCCAGTCGTCATTGCCTTTGGTCGAGACGTAAAAGTCCGCCTCGGTGAGGATATCCTCGGCGGAGGCCTCGAACTCGTCGTATCTTCCGATTATCGCCGCGAACTGCTCCCGGGTGGCGTAGCCGGCGGGGTCGAGCAGATCGACCTCTCCCGACTTCACGCCGCCGATGAGGCCGCATCCCACCGCCCAGGAGAGGGCGTCTTTTGCGTATTTGTGCGCCTTCCCGGCGTCGGGGAACCTTGAGAGATCGCCGTCCGCCGTTCTGTCAAGCC
>JAFWWR010000190.1 GCA_017518025.1 Clostridia bacterium | reverse complement strand
TCAAAAACGGATATCTATCTTTTCCGTGCTCGCTTGAAAAAAGGACGCCGAGGCAATATGCCTCGGACTTCTTTTTTATCAAAGTAATGATGCAGGGCGCTCGCCCTGCCTTTCCGCTGTCCGGAGGTGTTGACATCCACTCGCTTTTATGTTATCATTTCAAAGTAGAGAAACCGGGGCTCCTTCGTTGAAGTCGCGCGTTTCCTGTGTGCGGCATCCGTCGTGCGCTTTTTTGAAAAGAAAGGATAGTTCACCATGAAAAAGATCATCAGCATCTTCCTGGCGCTTCTCTTTATCGCGTCGGCGCTCGCCGTGGACGTCGGCGCCGAGGTCTCAAGTTCCGACGTTTTCGAGGACGTCAAGGATAAACACTGGTTCAAGAAATCCGTCGATTACGTACTGAACAACGGCCTTATGAACGGCATGACGGACACGACGTTCGCCCCGAACACCAACATGAGCCGCGGAATGCTCGTGACGGTGCTCTGGAGATACGAGGGAAGCCCCTCGGGATTTGCCAACAACTTCAAGGATATCCCCGCCAAGAAGTATTACACAAACGCGGTCTGCTGGGCCGGTGAGAACGGTATCGTCAACGGCGTGGCGGACAGAGTGTTCGATCCCGACGGCGATATAACGAGAGAACAGCTCGTTACCATCATGTACCGCTATACCGAATACATCGGAAGCAACACGTCCGGATCTGCGGAGCTGTCGTCCTTCTCTGACGCGTCCAAAGTGAGCAAATGGGCGACCGCCGCCATGAAATGGGCGGTGGCTGAAGGGATAATCAGCGGGACGACGGACGGTCACGGCGGCACGATCCTCGATCCCAAGGGAAAAGCAACGAGAGCCCAGGTGGCGACGGTCCTTATGAGATACTGCTCCAACTCGCTCTACGTACATAACTGGGACGCGGGAGAGAAGGTCTCCGACCCCACCTGCACCGAAAAAGGAGAGATAGTTTACAGATGCCTCGACTGCGAGGCAGTAAAGCGCGTGGCGATCTCGGCGCTCGGTCATATCAAGACTCAGGAGACCGTGACGAAGCAGCCCACCTGCACCGAAAAGGGAAATACCCACTTCTACTGCACGCGCTGCGGACAGTGGGCGGACGAGCCCATCGACGAGCTGGGCCATTCGTGGAAGAACGCCACCTGCACCGCGCCGAAGACCTGCACCCGGTGCGGCGTCACCTCCGGTAAGGCGCTGGGACATAAGTACGGCTCCGGCAAGGTCACGAAGGAGCCCACCTGCACCGCCACCGGCACCAAGACCTACACCTGCACCAGATGCGGTCATCACCATGACGAGACGATCAAGGCGAAGGGGCACAAGACGGACGCGCCGAAGTGCTCGCGCTGCGGACACAACAACCGAGCCGACGCCATCGCCGGCATCCGTCAGCATATTAACGACAACGGCGGGCCGATCGTGACGTACTCGGACAGCCAGTCGAGCATCAGTCTCTGGATCAGCACCAAGTCGGAACTGGTCTGTGAATTCATCGTCAACAACACCGACGGGAGCGAAGTCCTCTTCCAGGTGGTCCTGAACGACAAGGATACGCTCTGGTACGTCCTTCTGGTCACTGCCGGCGGCGAAGAAAGCGGCATACTGGGCGACAACAATATGCAGAGAAAGTCCATCACGAGCAGTACCTCCAGTCTGAGCTATACCGACATGGAGAACCTCACGGACTCTGAACTCGGCGAGGCGAAAACGCTCGCCGCGACGATGCTCAGGGCGTGCCTCGCGTCGATCAACGCCTATCTGAAGGGATCCCCGTGGACCGTTCATACCTTCGGATTCACCGCGTTCAACTGATATAAAATGAGCAAAGGCAGGGCGCGAGCCCTGCCTTTCCTTAACGCAAAAACAGGGCTTTCGCCCTGTTTTTCATTTATTTACCGTTTTCGGATTTGCGCCTTCGGTGATGCAATCCTTCGTTATCACCACTTCGCTCACGTCGTCCCGGGAGGGGATGCGGAACATGACCTCCGTCATAGTCTCCTCGATGATGGACCTGAGCCCCCGGGCTCCGGTGCCGCGCTCGATGGCGCGCT
>JAFWWR010000189.1 GCA_017518025.1 Clostridia bacterium | reverse complement strand
CACTACGGGCTCCCCGGTCTCCGCCTGGGTCCCGGTCCCGGTCTTGCCCGGCGCGCTCTTCCCGCAGGAAGCGAGCAGAGATACGCAAAGTATCATTACCAAAAGAATTGACGTGATTTTTTTCATTTCTTATACCTCCCTATATATGAGCGGACGGAATAAGAGTCCGTTGTTTTTGCTTTTTCAGAACGCCCGGGCCGGAGAGATCTCCCCGGACGACAGCGTCGCCGCGGGTCGGCCCTCTCTCAGGGAACTGTCTTTCAGCAGGGCCTCAAAGTCGTCGAAAGACATCTTTTCTCCCACCTCGTCAAAGGAATCGGATCCAAACAAGTCGGAATAGTATTTGTAGGAGTAGACCTGATCTTCCCCGTCGAGGAAGTATTTGCCCTGAAAATCGTTCATTACCGTGCGCGTGCCGTTGTAATTTATCCCGAGGAAGAGGATGACCCTCATCCCCTCTCCGAGGACGGGCTCGCCTCCGACGGAAAGACTCGTTCCGTCGCTGAGCCGCCATCCGGTCTCACTGACGAGCAGGGTCTCGCCGATCTCGGCGTCGCCCTTCCAGACTTTCTCCACCTTGACTCCGGACAGCGCCACCGCCGGACCGCTTTCCTTGTACTGGGCGACGTCGCTGGTGACGGTGCCGAGTATGACCATGTCCGATTTCCCGTAAAGCTCGGAGATGCTGTCGGCGTAATCGTCGTTCACGATCAGCATGCCCATGAATCCCATGTTTCCCTGCTCGGGGAAATAGACCTCGTCTTTTGCGTCCGTCCCCTCGACGGGTCCTTCGGGGGTCCCGGCGACCGTTCGCGGCCTGTTCACGCCGAGGACGAGGGCGACCGTCAGAGCGGCGACAAGTACAGCCGCCGCAGCCGCGACGGGGATGATCCGGCGGAGACGCGCCGCCTTTCTGCGATGCTCCGCAGAGATCACTTTTCTTGTCAATCTCAGGTGGTCCTCACCGATCGCGTCCGCTTCGTCCGCCAACAGATCGGGGTCCTCGCCCCGGAGCATAATCAGCTCGTCCGTAGCCCGGGCGACGAGCTCCTCGTCGCCGTCCCCGCCTTTGGCGATCTCCCGGGCGATCAGCGTTTCCAGCGCGCGTATCAGGCCGGCGTCGTCCGACACGGGGGTTTCCTTTTCGTATTCTGAGAGCGCCGCGTCAAGTTTTGTCAAATCATGGTTCATTTCCGTTCACCTTCTCCCTCTTCCCCCGTCAGACGTCGCTGTTCCCGAGCATTTTATGTATCTCGCGCCTTATCACGAGATCCATCTTCGAGATCCGTCTGCGCAGGGTAGAATACGGCACGCCGAGCCGCTCCGCGATCTCGTTCAGAGTCTTTTTCTCGACGTATCTGAGTCTGAACAGCTCCCGGTATTCCTCCGGGACAGACTCGCCGATCCTCATGATCATGTCCTCCTCCGGGGTCTCGTCTTTGAAATACCTGTCCCATGCGGAAAACAGCTCCGCATCCCCCGGATCGTCCGGGTCGATCTCCCCGTCGATCATGGAATAATATCTTTTGGCTTTGAGGTACGCCTTTTTGATATAGTTGTCCGCCGCCCGGTAAAGCCACATCCCGATCCGCTCTCCCGGGTCGATCCCGTCGCGTTTTTCGTACAGCGTCATGAAGACGTTGTCCGCGGCGTCGGCGGCGGAATCCCTGTCAAAGGAGAGCCGGACGAGGCAATATTTATATACCGGGGCGTAGTACCTTTTGTAGAGTTCTTCAAACTGATAATTGTCTATCATTTCCGCCCGCTTTCGCTGGATCCGCTCTCCTTCCCGTAATTTTGATCCTTCATAGGCATATATCCCGCGCCGCCACGCGAATAGCCGTTTTTTCTAAAAAATTTTTTCGTTTTTTTCGTTATTCCCCGTCCGGGGACGGGGTCCCTGATATCTCCGCAGAAAACACCGGCGCGGAAAGATTTCCGCGCCTTGTAAAGGGTTTTTGAACATGTGCGGGGACTTTTTTTGGTAAGTCCCCGCGTCATTACGTTATTCTCTTGCTTTTCCGCACTCGGAGCAGAATTTGCCGGTGTTTTCCGTGCCGCAGGAGCAGGTCCACTTGTCGCTCTCCGGCTTCGGCTTGCCGCATTCGGAGCAGAACTTGCCGGTGTTCTCGGTGCCGCAGGAGCAGATCCACTTGTCCGCCTCCGGCTTCGGTTTGCCGCACTCGGAGCAGAACTTGCCGGTGTTCTCCTTGCCGCACTCGCAGGTCCAGGCGCCGGCGGCGGCGGCCGCGGCGGCCTTCTCCGCCTTTTCTTCCTCGGCCTTCTTGCCCATCTCGTAGAGGTTCGCGGTGTTCATGCCGTTCCCGGCGTTGGCAGCCATTCCGAAGCCCATGAATCCGGTCATGGCGCCCGCGTCGTTCTTCGCGGCGTCTTTCATCGCCTGCGCCTGAGCGGCGGTCAGCGTAGCCGCGCCCATGGTGGGATCCTTGAGGACGGCGCTCTTCTGGAGCTCCTTGATCATGTCCTCGTCTTCCTTCGGAGCGGTGATGGAGTTGATGCCGATGGAGTAGATCGTCAGTCCGCGGAGCTCGCCCCACTTCTTGCTGAGCACGTCGTTCATGATCTCCGTCAGCTCCGTGGTGTGGCCCGGCAGGGCGCTGTAGCGGATGCCCATCTCGGAGATGCGCGCGAATGCGGGCTGGAGAGCCGTGAGGATCTCCGTCTTCAGCATGGAGTCGATCTCTTCTCTGCGGAATTCGTTCGTCACGTTGGCGCAGACGTTGGTGTAGAACACCATGGGGTTCACGATCTTGTAGGAGTACTCGCCGTTGCAGCGGACGGAAATGTCCACGTCGAGGCCGATGTTCTTGTCAACGACTCTGAACGGCACCGGCGCGGGAGTCCCGTACTTGTTGCCCGCGATCTCCTTGATGTTGAAGTAGTACACCCGCTGGTCCCGCCCCGGCGTGCCGCCGAAGGTGAATCTGTCCCAGATGTCGCGGAGCGTGCCCTTGAGACCGTCCTTCAGATTGCCCGCGAAGATGGACGGCGACATGCTGCTGTCGTAGATGAACTCGCCCGGCTCGGCGCAGAGTTCCGCGATCTTGCCGTTCTCCACGATCATCATGCACTGGCCCTCGTTGACCGCGATGACCGACTTGTCGGAAATGATATTGTCCTCTCCGTGCTTGTTGGAGGATCTGTCACCGACTCTCTTCTTGCCCTTCACGGCAAGAACGTCGGAGCTCATTGAGTCACAGTAAAAATATTCCTTCCACTGATCGCCGAGGTTGCCGCCGATTGCTCCTAATGCTGCCTTGATAAGTCCCATTTTTGTTCTCCTTTGTATGTATGATTGATGAAATTATCCGGGTTTCTACACAATTTTATCATATACTCCGGGCGGAGTCAAGTATTATTCGTCCCGGAAATCCCACACGAGGGTGCCGCTCTCCTCCCGGATCCGGAGGAAGAAGGGTTTGCT
>JAFWWR010000188.1 GCA_017518025.1 Clostridia bacterium | reverse complement strand
AGCGCGTGCCAGGGCAAGCTTCTGCGTCTCTCCGCCCGACAGCGCCACGGCGTCCTCTCTCACGCTTTTCACGATATTGGTCCCGGCGCCCTCCGGAAGCGATCCGATCTTTTCCGAGAGGCCTGCCTTTTTAATGCATTCATCGGTTTTTGACCGGTCCGGAGACGGCGTCATGGCGATATTCCGTTCTATAGTCGTGGGAAGCATATACACGTCCTGAAAAACCGGAGCGATCAAGTCGTATATTTCCTCCCTCGACGTCTTTGCCGTATCTCTTCCGCAAACGGTCAACTTCCCGGAATCCGGCGTATACAGACCGCAGATCAACTTGACAAGTGTGGTTTTCCCCGATCCGTTCGGTCCGACGATCCCGATTTTCTCCCCGTCACGGATGCGGAAATCCATCCCTCGGATGACCTCTTTCGTTTCTTTTCCCTCATCCGTACCCGATGTGTATGAAAAACGCAGGTTTTCGGCAACGATAGCGTTTTCCGTCTCTTCGATCCCGCTCTCCTCCGGCTCCTTATCGCCCTCGGTCAGGAATCTGTGCAAGTCGTCTATATCGTATGAGATCCTGTTCAGGCCCTCTACGTCGGATATGAGCGAATTAAGCCACGAATTGAAGCCTGTGATAACGCTGAAATACAGGACAAAATCCGGTACGTCGATTTCCCCGCGGTAATACTCAATAAACAGGAAAACGTAAACCCCGAGGCGGAACAGGGCGTTAAGCGTTCCCGTTATTATCGTGAAACACGCGCTAAGTCTCGACCGTCTCTTCCAGATCTTCACCCACAGTCCGAACTGCTCTTCGAATATTTTGTTCAGCCACGCGGATATACCGTACATCCTGATATCCTTGACGGAGGAAAAGTTCCTCGCCTCGGTGCTGACGTAGTTGATCTTTCTCTCTATGGGAATGTACTCGGTTTTGTTTTCGTGATCAAACCGTGAAAGATGCCTCTGCAGCATAAAGCTCGTAACGCAGATCACGACAAGCGCGATTATGATAAACGGGTTAAGCATTGAAATAATGCCCGCGTAGACCGTGACTCCGAGCAGTCCGGATATGACGGCGACAATGAGAGACGGAAACGTCTCAATGCAAAGCTCGGAATTGTAATTCATGGCGAAAAGCTGGTTTTTTGCTCTCTGCGCCTCGTCCTGCCCTGCCTCCGACTCGATCATCTCATACGGAAGGCTCATATATTTAGCCGCAAACTCTTTGACAAATGACGCTCTGACCCGAAAATTCTTCGTTTTGAGCAGAGTCGAAGAAAGAACGTTTCCTCCGTCTATCAGAAGCTTGACGGCGGCAAAGGCGAGCACTGCCGCGAGCAGGAACCGGATATCTCCCGCGCTGACGGCGGAAACGGTGTATTTCGCAAAAAAACTGTCCGCCAGCCTTGACAAAATCAAGGCCGGGACAGTCCAAATATATAAGAGAAAGACGCTTTTTTGCTCTTTCCAGATCTTTGTCATTATGAACGCGGCGTTAGACGCCAATCCGAATTTACGCTTTTTATCCATAGGTCTTCCCTCGCGCGCAACACAGCTCGTCGGATCTTTGATTCGGTGTTTTCGCGCACATTATATCACAGGCTCAACGGCACGTCAACATATAAAATAATTATATTTAAAAAAATGTCTGTACCGCTCTTTTCGTTTTAAGTTGAATTGACGGCCGCGCCGTAAAACCGCCCGGTTCCGTGATCGGAACCGGGCGGATACTGCGTAAGTAAAACTATTCAGCCGGGGCGGGCTCGCCCCCCTGGTCGTCCTCGTACCACTGTCTCTGAGACTCGAACATCGTCTTATATTCCCCGCCCCGTTTCATCAGCTCGTCGTGAGTGCCGATCTCGACGATCCTGCCGTCCTTCATCATGACGATGCGGTCGGCTATCCTGACCGATCCCAGCCGGTGAGTGACGATGAACGACGTCTTGTCCCGGGACAGTTTGGCGAATCTCTCGTAGATCCTCGTCTCCTCCAGCGGGTCGATGGCCGCCGTGGGCTCGTCGAGGATCATCACTGAGCAGTCGCGGTAGAACGCCCGGGCAATGGAGACCCTCTGCGCCTGACCGCCGGACATACCGACTCCGTCGTCGAAGGCGCGCGACAGCATTGTGTCGAGGCCGCCCGGCAGCCACTCCTCGTCGGGCGAGAAGCCCGCCATGGCGCAGGCGCGGGTCAGGTTGTCGTCGGTGACCTCCTTCTCATACTGGCCGATCACCAGATTGTCCCGCAGGGTCAGCGCGTACTGGGGATAGCGCTGGTAAACGGCGGAGAGCCGCTTCGCTATGGAGTTGAAGGAGATCTCCGTGGTCGGATAGCCTCCGATCCTCACCTCACCCTCATCCGGGCGGTAGTACCCGCAGAGGAGTTTGATGAGCGTCGACTTGCCGCTTCCGTTCTCGCCCACGATGGCGACGGTCTCCCTCGGCTTCACCTCGAGGCTGACGCCGTCCACCGCGCGTTTCGTGGCGTTGGGGTAGGAGAAGGACACGTCGCGCATCCTGATGCCGATCTCGTACGGAAGCTCGACGTCGGGGGCGCTGTCCTCGGGGATATCAAGGAATCTGACGTAGTTCTCGATGGCAGGAAGCTCCTCTGAGAACGTCCCGAAGGAATTCCAGAAAAGATCCGAAAGGTTTTCTTCGATTCTCCCGAGGGACGCGTACACGGCAGCGAACTCTCCCACGTTTATCCTGCCCGCCATGAGGAACCTGAACAGAAGATAATAGACGCCCAGATTTCCCGCGGTTTTCACGGTTATCGACACCAACCAGATGAACTCGGACTTCATCGCCGTCTTATAGTCGATGCGGCGGATCTCCTTCAGCTTCTCGCGGTACTCTTTGCTGAAAAAACGGTACGCGCCGAGGATACGGGTCTCCTTGAAGAACTTCGGCGACGTGATGCACTCGCCGAGATGGCCCGCCACACGCCTTACCGGCGCCGCCTTGTCCTCCCGGTCCGCGAAAAGCTTCCGCGAGATCATCATGTGGACCAAAGAAGGAAAGAATATCAGCGCCAGAGCGGCGACGAGAAGGGGTTCACGCTGAACGAGGTAAAACGACACCACGACAAAGAACGGGATCTGGTAAAAAACTACCCGCTTGAAAGTCGTCAGCGCGGACATGGCAGACCCGAGACCCGCCCCCGATTTTTCGATGTCGTCCAGCCGGTCGGTGTTCTCGAACTCTATCGGCGGGATCCGGGAGTTCTTTTCGAAGACCGGGGAAATGCCGGATATCCTCATCTGCATCGCGTAGACCGCCATGTCCAGCCGGCCCGTGGGGGGCGCCGCCATTCCGGCAGCCTGCATGATGCAGCCGTCCAGGTCGCGTCTCGTAAGCCTCATCCTCCTCAGCTCTTCCGGCATTCCGCGAAGCACCCCGAAGGCCTCCCGGACGGTGGGATCGCTGACGCTGGTCACCTCCAGCATGCCCTTCAGCAGATAGAAGGACAGTCCTCCGCTGTAGGCCCCGTTCCGGAACCGGAAGGCCGGCACGAGATAGCGGGCCGAGAGGGCGCACCAGAACGGAAGGTATCTTCCCGAAAAGCCGGGGACCCTGCGGAGATCCGCCCGCCAGCTGAAGCTCTGCATGGATGCCTCCATCACGATGGCCGATCTGCTTCCCGGCTCGTTCAGCGATGCGGACCTGCGGATGAAATCCCGCTGCCGTT
>JAFWWR010000187.1 GCA_017518025.1 Clostridia bacterium | reverse complement strand
GGAACGCCGCCCGCCTCCATCTTTTCGAGCACCGCGCACCCCTCTTCTCTCAGGTGGGTGCATTTCGTGTATCTGCACTTTCCGAGGCAGTCCGCGAATTCCCTGAAATAGAGAGGCAGGTCCTCGGGCATGAAGAAAGTGAACCGGGTGAAGTCAAGCATGGAAAACCCCGGCGTGTCCGCGAAAAGGAACGGCGCGCCCCCTGCGGAGAGGGGGTACAGTTCCGTCGTCCTGGTGGTGTGGCGGCCCCGCTCGGTCTTGCGGCTGACAGCTCCGGCTCTCAGGTCCAGCTCCGGGAAAAGACGCTTCAGAAGAGTGGATTTCCCGGCTCCGGAAACGCCCGCCACGGCGGCTCGCGCCGGCACTCCGGCGGCCGCACCGTCTGCGGCAATGCCGGATATGTATTCCATAAGTCCGTCGCATCCCTCTCCGGTGACGGAACTCACGGCGAAGGACGAAAATCCCGCCCTGCGGTAAGTGTCGCGGATCCTTTCCGCCTCGGCGCGGTCCGCGTCCAGCTTGCACGCCACGATCACCGGCTCGATCCCCTCGGATTCCAGTATCGCCGTCAGTTTGTCGGCGGTGATGAGGTCCGGCCTCGGCCTTGCGGCGGGGATAAGGAGAAATACGTGACTGAGGTTGGCGAGGGGCGGCCGCACAAGGGTGTTTCGCCGCTCCAGAAGGTCGGTGATGACGAATCTCGCCTCGCCCGCCTCCTGCTCCTCAGGGGGTGCCGCGTCCGTGTCCCGCTCGAAGAGCACGTCGTCGCCGGTGAGAGGGGTCACCCCGTCAAGGCGGAACCTGCCCCGGGCGGTGCAGAGGACCGGATCCCCGGGAACGCCGTTCAGATATGGGCGGACCGTATACAGTCCGCCCACGCCTTTCATGATTATCCCGTTCTGTTTTTTCGTGTTATCCAAAATCAATCCTCCGGAGGATCTGCCGGATCGTCGTCGGATTCGGAGCTGTCGGACGGGCCGGGATCTTCCGATTCGCTCTCCGAGGAGTCGGGTTTCGGCTCTTCGGATTCCGAGTCGGGAGTGGTGACCGGTTCGCCGGAGGGTTCCGGCTTGGACGACGCGGACGTTTTGTCCGGCTGCGGCGGTTTCGCGGGGGCCTTGGTCGATTCGCTCGTGGCGTCGCTGGCGCCGGGAACGATCACCGGCGGTTTCATCTTCTCGGTGGTCTCCTCGGAGTCGGAGTCATCGTTTTCTCCGCTGCCGAAGGTGGGACCTCCGCTGACGGTGAAATCGATCACCGTGCCTTCAACGATCATGGTGTCCGGCAGGATCGACTGCTGGATCACGGTGCCCACTTCCTTGTCCGAGCGCATATAGGTCACGTTGCCCACGGTGAGGCCCTTGTCTCTCATGCCCCGAAGGGTCTCCGCCTCGTTTTTGCCCACGAAGTCGGGGGTCTTTATGTCCCCCTCGGCGGGTCCGCTGCTCACCTTTACGGTGACGGAGTCGCCTCCGCTCACCACGGAGCCCGGTTCGGGATCGGTCGCGACCACGTATCCGATCTCCACCGTGTCGCTGTTGACCTTCTCGACGTTGCATTTGAGCCCGATCTTACGGAGTTCGGAGACGACGAGTCTGTAGTCCCTGATGGAATAGTCCTCGAGATAGATCTGTTCCTCTCCGCCGCTGACCACGAGCTTGATCCTGCAGGGCTTCTTCCCGGGCAGGACCTTTTTCTTGACTCCCTCGGAGGGAGACTGCCCGATTATGGTGCCCGCTTCCACGGACTCGTCGTACTTGTACTCGACCTCGGACACGGTGTAGTAGTCCGATCTGACGAACCATTCCTTCAGCTCATCGGAATAGCGGGAGCTGACGAAATTGTCCACGGTGATGGTCTCGTATCCTTTCTGGGAGCTGCTGTTCAGCACGCTGTTGAAGATATAGATCCCGCAGACGGCGAAAACTATGAGAAAGGAGACGAAGATCCCCATTATCATCGGGAACATCCCGCGGGAGCCCTTGCTTTTCTTGAATTTCTTTGAGAAGAATTTCTTGAATTTTTCCGATGTGGTGGGTTTGAACACCACGTTGGGGTTTTCCCTGAGCTTCTGGAGCTGGCTCAGCATCTGAGACGCGCTCTGATAACGCACGGACGGGTCCTTTTCCATGGCCTTCAGGATGATCTGCTCCAGCCCCGGGGGAACGTGAGAGTTGACCTCACGCGGCGGGGTGGGGGTATCGTTGACCTGCATAAGCGCCACGGAGACGGGGGATTCCGCGTCGAAGGGGAGGGAGCCCGTGGCCATCTCGTACATCATGGC
>JAFWWR010000186.1 GCA_017518025.1 Clostridia bacterium | reverse complement strand
GAACAGATACGTGAAGCAACAGTATCTGCCGGACGATCTCGCAGGAGCAAAGTATTACGAATACGGCGATAACAAAACCGAGCAGGCGGCAAAAGCGCACATGGCGAAGATCCGAGGGATCGATCCGGAGGAGCTCTGAGCCGGATCCCCGTGGTTTTGTGAATAAAAATACAACAACATACGGAAAGCGAAAAATATATCATAGAAAATAGCCCGTTTTTATTGCCACGGGAGAAATTTTGTGATAGAATACCTTTATACGCCCTGGGCCCTGCCGCAGAGGAAAAGTCAGCTCGGCCGAAGGGCCCGGAAAGGATGAACGATTCTATGTCCGATGATGTGATGAAGGCGATCAGCGAAGCGGAAGCCGAAGCCGAAAGGCGGGTCGCGGAAGCTCAGCGTCTGGCGGACGAGGCCGTTGACAAAGCGGCCGCGGAATGCGCCGAAAGAATAAAGAAAGCTGAAGAAGACGCCGACGGCGCCATCCGCGCCGCCGAAAAAAAAGGACGCGAAAGAGCGTCCGAGATAAGAAAAAAGCACGAGGAGACCGCTAACGCGGAAGCCGAGCAGATGATCGCTTCCGCCCTGACGAGAAAAGACGACGCGGTCTCGGAGGTCGTGCGGGAGTTGATCGGCAAATGGCAGTAACAAAAATGAAACGCTTCCGGGTCATGACTCTGAGAGAGGATTCCGATTCTCTTATCCGGCTCATGCAGGACCTCGGATGCGTAGACGTGGGAAAAGAATATGCCGAAGAGCCCCCTGACGGCGCCGGTACGTTCGACGCCTCTGCCGAGGACGCCGAGGTAAAGACCCGCATCGCCGAAACCGGAGCCGCGCTCACTTTTCTCGCCGGGTACGTGTCAAAGCCCAAGGGACTTTTCACGCCGCCTCGCGAGATAGACCGGAAAGCCGCGGACAGACGCGACATGAGAGACGAGGCGTACGGTTACGTGAAGCGCGCCGTTGAGCTGAAAGGCGAGAAGGCGAGACTTGAGGCGGAAACGCTGTCGAGAAAGAACGAATTGTCCGCCCTGATGCCGTGGGTCGGTCTGAGCGTTTCCCTGCCCGAGTCGATGACGAAGTTCACGAAGAGCGCCGCCGGGTTGATGGCGTTCAAAACAGACCCGGAAGAGGTTCTGAAAAGCGCAGGCGAGCTCGCCGCGGTGGCGGAGACGGTGAACGTCGGAAAGACGCACAGATACGTCCTTCTCACCGCCCATCGGGACGACTACGACGAAGCCCTCTCGGCTCTGACCAAAGCCGGTTTCGCTCCGACGCCCGTCAAGGCGGACGAAAGAAACGGTTTCGCCCGCGGAAGGGTCTCAACGGTCAGGCAGAAGCTAAAGGCAGCCGAAGAAAAGCTCCTTGAGATCAACGAGGAAGCGAAAACGCTCAGCGGACAAACGGACAAGATCGAGGTATACTACGACCTCCTCACCACGGACGAAGCCAGGATCGGCGCCGCCTCGAAAATGGCGGTCACGTCGAAGGTCGGAATGTTCACGGGGTGGGTCCCGGAGGCCGCCGTCCCCGTTCTCTCGGAAAAGCTCGAAGGACGGGGCGACGCCTACGAGTTCAGCGATCCCGCCGAAGACGACGACGTACCGGTGCTGCTGAAAAACAACAGATTCGCGAAAAACTTCGAGCCGGTGATCGAGCTCTATTCCCTGCCGAAATACGGAACGTTCGATCCCACGTTCATAATGAGCTTCTTCTACATCGTGATATTCGGCATGATGCTCGCCGACGTGGGGTACGGTCTGCTGATTTCTCTCGGCTGTTTCCTCGGCATCGGACTTATGAAGCCGAAGAAGTCCATGAGGAAAATGCTGACCATGTTCGGGATCTGCGGTATTTCCTGCATCGTCATGGGAGTACTGTTCGGCGGGTACTTCGGGGACGTCCCCGCGGTGCTCGCGGAAAAATGGTTCCGGGTCACGCCGCCGAAGCTCGCGCTGTGGTTCGATCCTCTGACAAACTTCACCACGTTCCTCATTCTGTCGCTGGCCATCGGCGCGCTCCATCTTGTCTGCGGACTGTGCATCAAGTTCTACGTTCTGTGGAAGAGGGGCAAGAAGGCGGACGCCGTCTGCGACGCCGGAAGCTGGATAGTCCTCTTTCTCGGAGCCGCCGTCCTGCTTCTGAATAAAACTGCGGGACTCGTCATGGTGATCGCCGGTCTCGTGATGCTGGTCGCCACCCAGGGCAGACACAACAAAAACATATTCATGAAGATCGTGGGAGGAGTCGGCAGTCTCTACAGCATCATCGGGTATCTGTCCGATCTGCTCTCCTACTCAAGGATACTTGCGCTGGGACTGGCGTCCATGGTCATCGCCAGCGTGTTCAACATTCTCGGCGCCCTTCCCGGGCCGTCCGTCGTCGGAGTGGTGTTCTTCATCGTGATATTCCTTGTGGGACACCTGCTCAACATGGCGATCAATATGCTCGGCACCTTCGTACACACGTCGCGCCTCCAGTACATCGAATTTTTCGGTAAATTCTACGAGGACGGCGGAAGGCCGTTCGAGCCGCTTACAACTCAGTCAAAATACGTAATATTCAAATAACGGAGGAAACACAAATGAAAACATTCGGAGAACTCTTGAACATGATCTTTTCAGGACAGAATCTGGCCCTTCTCGGCGCCGCGCTCGCGGCGGCTCTTGCCGGCATCGGCAGCGCGAAAGGCGTCGGTATAGTCGGCGAGGCCTCTTCCGCCATGCTTCAGGAAGACCCCACGAAGTTCGGCAAGGCGCTCCTTCTTCAGGCGCTTCCCGGGACCCAGGGCATTTACGGACTCGTCACCGCGTTCCTTATAATCAACAAGATCGGTCTGCTGGGCGGTCAGCCGCTGGAGCTCACCACGGCTCAGGGCGCGTTCTTCCTCATGGCGTCCCTTCCCATCGCCATCGTCGGTCTCGTTTCAGGTATCGCCCAGGGACGCGTTGCGGCAACAGGTATCAGTCTCGTTTCCAAGAGACCGTCCGAGTCCATCAAGGCGGTTACCTCCGCCGCGCTGGTCGAGACATATGCGATCTTCGCGCTTCTCGTTTCCCTGCTTCCCATCCTTCTTTTCAAGGCGTGATCTTCTTTCAAAAAGGTACTTCATATGAACAACCTTAATCTGATCCTCGACAAGATCTACGACGACGCCAATCTGCGGATCGGGAAGATCAACGCGGAACGGGACAAAAAGATCGCCGGGATGAACGACGAGACGGAGGTCTGCCTGAAGGATATTTTCGCACGGACGGAAAATGAAGCGATCAAAACGTACGAGAACATCATATCCAAAGCGGAATCATCCGGAAAGCTCCTCGAAAGGGAGATCATGCTCCGCGCGAAGACCATTCTCATCGACCAGGTCTACGCAGGAGCAGAGGATCGTATCCGCAGTCTCCCGGAGGACAAATACGTTACCGTCCTCTCACGGCTCCTCGGCGACGCCGTGATCGAGAGAATGGAAAACCTTAGTGCCCTCATCGAAAAATACGGGGAGGAAGAGTACTCCGCCGAGCTGAAAACAGCGTACGAGGCGGCGCTCTCCCCTGCTGACGCCGAAAAATTCGGCAGCATGGTGATATCGAAGGCGGAGCAGTATATAGCCAACAGAAACATCACCGTCCCGAAGATAAAACTCGCCAAAGAGCCGGCGCAGATCGACTGCGGAGTCATCGTGAAATACGGCGACACCGAGACGAACTGCTCCGTCAGCTCCATGATCGCGTCCGTGAAAGAAAAAACGGACGGCACGGTGGCGGAAATACTGTTCGGGACGAAGGACGAAGACGAAGTCAGTCAATAACTGTTACGGAGGGCGTGATATCCTTATGAAAGCCCAGAAAGAAAGAGACTATATCTACGCGTCGACCCGCGTCAAAGCCGCCGGAGGCAAAGGAACGGCGGACGAGCGGCTCCGATCCTTTACCGGCGCCGGTTCCGTCGACGAACTGACGGCGCTTATCCGGGACGCCGGTCTGGTGGCGGAGGACCTCCTGCCGTCCGCGGCAGACCTGTCCTCCACCGTATCCGCGGCGCTGGACTCGGCGGTGCGGCTCGTCGTATCTTCCGTCCCCGATCCGTCGGTCTACGGATTTCTGCTCTACAAATATGACTGCAACAATCTCAAGGTCGCCGTG